>CALARU010000230.1 GCA_937888715.1 uncultured Planctomycetaceae bacterium
GGGTTGGGACGATTTGTCCGAAGAAGTCTGAGAGAGTCTTAAGAGGCCCCTCCCGGATTCGAACCGGGGATAGCGGATTTGCAATCCGCGGCCTTACCACTTGGCGAAGGGGCCTTGATTAATTGGGGTATCTTAACGGGGTTGGCCATCGAGGTCAACCTTAGTGTTAGAAACAACTTAGGATAAAATCAGACTTTTTGTTGCCTTGGGCAGGAAATAACCTTAATTTAGTAACATAATAAGTTTTTAAGCGGAGTGGATCATGACAGCCCGGCTGGTCCTGGAATTAGGTATTGGTGCCCCAGCAACGGTTTTATTGTCGGAGGAACAGCCTGTTAAAATAGGCCGTAATCCCGATAATGACCTTGTAATACACGATGAACATGCCTCTCGCTTTCATGCAGAGGTGTATTTTGAATCAGGCACATTCTTTTTAAAAAACCACAGTAAAAATAACGGAACTAGGCTGAACAGCAGCAGAGTCAGCGAAGATGTTGCTCTTGTAAATCAATGCAAAATAAATATCGGAAGTGCCCAAATTCGCTTTGAAACATCATCAATTGTCAATGACGATAGCAGTAAGACCCTGCCTGAAATAGGGTTGCAAGAAGAAGAAAAAGAGCCGAAGTCGGATCCCTTTATTACTCAATTTCTGCATGATGAGTTGAGCCTTTTGTTTTCGTATGTTGCGGATTCGGTACTGGAAAATAATCCGAGGGATTTGGTTGAGAAGGCGCTTCGAATTCTTTTAAAAAGGACTCAGGCAGAAAAAGTTGGTTTTCTTAGTTTAGATACCACGGAATTTTTGCTTAAGCAGGTTCTTCCAGCAGATAAGAGCCTTGATTTGGTGTTAAGTAAAACCCTTACCAATGAAGCGGTAGCGAGGGGAAAAACAGTATGGCTTCTTCAGGAGCAAGCTGGAATCGAGGCGGAGAGTTTGCGATCGATGAAGGATGCAGTTTGTTTATTAGTTAAATGCAAGCCACCTGGAAGTGATGGTGGAAATATTCTGGGTGCGGTTCATTTGTATAATTCGCGGAAGTTTTTTAATTTTAAGGATGTGCGATTTGCAGAATTTCTGGTGGATTGCCTTGCAAACAGTCTGCATGTGCTGAGGCTGCGCAGGGCTTTGGAAGCTGATAATAACAGATTTAAATTGACAGAAGAAAAAGGTAAAGAATTAATAATTGGTTCAAGTCGTCTTGTGGTGAAAATGAAGCAGGAAATACAACGGGTTGCTTTACGAAACGCCCCGGTTTTGATCATTGGAGATAGCGGTGTTGGGAAAGAGTTGGTTGCGCTGGAGTTGCACAATAAGGGGTTGAGGAAGGCGGAGCCGATGGTTTCGGTTAATTGTGCAACGATATCGCCTGGTCTTGCGGATGCAGAACTTTTCGGGAATGAAAAAGGGGCATATACTGGCGCTGATCGTGCTAATACGGGTTATTTTCAGCAGGCAGATGATGGGATACTTTTTTTGGATGAAGTGGGCGAGTTGTCGTTGGATTGTCAGGCGAAATTGTTGCGAACGCTGGAGACGGGAAAAATCCGCCCATTGCGAGGTAAGGAAATAAATGTGAATGTTCGGGTGATATCCGCAACCAACCGGGACTTGCAAAAGGAAGTAGACGAAGGGCGATTTCGCGAGGATCTGTTTTATCGATTGAATGCTTGCGTGATAAAAGTTCCTGCATTAAGAGAGCGGTTGGAAGACCTCCCAGAGTTGGTGGATTTTTTCTTAAATCGGTTTTCGGTGGAGTATCGTAAACGGTTTTTGCCCAGCGTGGAAGTTCTTGCGAAGTTGAAAAAATATCACTGGCCAGGAAATATCAGGCAGTTGAAATCAGTGTTGGAATCGGGTGTGAACAGGGCGGAATCTGAAACCTTGATGGCGGAAGATATAGATATTCCGACTAATGATGCATCCGGAGGAGATGTGCCCAAGACTATCAGGCTAGCGGAAGTTGAGGCTTGGGCGATAAAAATAGCGTTGGAAAGGAATGGATGGAATCAAACCCAAGCCAGCAAGGTTTTAGGGATCCATCGGGAAACCCTGATGGACAAGATAAAAAAGTATAAAATTGAAAAGAAAACACCAAAAACCACTTAATGAAGAGTTTTTAGAGCATTTGTCATGATAAAAATGGAAGGGGAGATTAAACCTTAGGCAGGCTGTTTTCGGTATCAACAGGCTTGCTTTCGGGAGTTTCTTCCTTGCCATGGATGGCATCAAAAATTTCCTGACGATGAACAGGAACATCCTTTGGCGCGATTATCCCTAATCGTACCTTATCACCGCGAATTTCCACCACCGTAATGATGATGTCGTTGTTGATGACGATGCTTTCGTTCTTTTTTCTGGACAGGACTAACATAGGTCTGTCCTTCCTTTGGTCCAAGTGAAAAGACTGCACAAGTATTCTTAGGTTTCTGCAAAAAGCGAGGGAATGATGCAGAAAAATCCAGACAATTAATAATAAACAATGCCTGGAGATACTTTTTGGCAGCGATTTCAGGTGCTAAGCTGTCAACCGCGCTGAGGTGTGACTGCTTGTTGTCGCCTATATCTCGCCAATGTCATAATAACAGGCAAGGGGGGTTAGTCAACAAATTTAATAAAAAATATTAAAGTTTTGTCAAAATAGTCATTTATTGCCTGAGTTACCAAGAGTCTCGTAGTTAACAGGCTTGAATTTGTTTGATTTTAAGTAATAAGTGGCAAGGTCGGAGACAGTTTTGCTTGGGTCGCTGCGGGACATCTGGTCAATGCGGTCGTTGAGATCGGTGGTTTCTTGAAGGCTCATCATTCTAAGAGCAGCAACGCGCACAGCGGGCGATGAATCATGGCTTAACTTTCTAAGCCAAAGGCTTTGATCCAATTCGCCGTCTTCCATTAAGGTATCTAAAACTTCGAGTCTTTTGGAAGGCTTGGGATCTGTCAGGAGTTTACCAAGTTGAATGTGTTCTTTTTTTAGTCCTCGTGCAATGAGTGCGGATTCGCAGTATGCGCGGATTTCAGAATCGGAATCATGCAAAGAGGGTAGCAGGGAATCGACAGAAACGCTGTCGAGTGCGGCAGCGCAAGCTAAGATTGCAACTTTTCTAACTTCAACATTTTTGTCTTGCAGCGCTGCAATGCTCAATTCGGTTAATCCCACATCTGGGGCGATGGCCAAATGAATCGCTTGGATTTTAATGTTTTCTGGGGCATCGGTAATAGCCTTGGCCATGATACCTGCAAGGCGGGAGTGCAATTCTTTATCCGTGTTGGCTTTAATGAGTTGTGAAACAATTTTCATTGCTGGAACGAGTGCGCTAGGGTTGTTGGCTTCGGGTAAAGAGCCGAGAATTAATTTGGTACCTTCGAGAAAGTCGGTGGTCAAAGGATTAGGCGGTTGCGAATTTGTTGAAATAGAGGCGAGGAGTTCGAGGGTTTGTACCTGAGCTGGTGCAGAAAAAGAGGTAAACCTACGGGCGAGGTGATGAAAGCATTGTTGGGAAAGGGGCGAGGCGGTGCCTCCCCAGGATTCGAACATTTTGCCTAGTGCTTTTGTAAGGTCGGGTGCGCTGGCATCGGTCGCTTTTTCTAGATGATCTAAAAGCGGGTATTGGGCGTTTTCGCCAAGCTTCGCAAGAGCATCAATATAGTGAGATTTATATTGGGGTTCAGCCTTAATTAATTGGTCGGTCAGGTACCAGCCCATGAGGTAGTCTCGCTGCCACCAACCTAAGCCGATGAGGGCGGGCAAGCAAACCACCAAAGCGAGTGTGATAACAAAACGAGCAGTTTTTAGCATGGGATTTAGCCTTTGAAGCAAAAGTAAAAGTACGTAAGCAATATAAACATTGGGGGTTGAAAAAGGCAACCCTAGGAGTTGGAATGGAAAAACCGGTAAAATCATTAAAGCTGGCACTTGGGGATAACGATGAAATAAGGGTTAGATGTATGCGAGTATTAAAATAGGAAAGCTGGAGAGTTTCAATGCGCCGTTTGCAAAGAATTAATCTGATGCTTCTGATATTGGTTGTGTTCTCGCGAATTCAAAATGCACCAGCAGGAGAATTAGAGAGAGAATACAAACCTACGGGAACATGGTCGGGTTCCTCGCAAGAGTTAAAATCTTTTGCGCAGTTGGAATTGTTAAAAGGGAAAGTAATTCCGGAAGCATGGCAGGAAAAAGTTCGGTCGGTGATAACAGAGCCTACTTTGTCTGCTAAGGGCCCCGCGGAAGTTTTTACCTGCGACCCAACAACCTACGAATGGCTTTTGGAAAACCCGCACCATGCGGTGACGATGTGGAAAATGTTGGGTGCGAAGTGTTCGAGTATCGAGAAGGAAAATACGAACACCTTTTATTCGCGTGAATCCTCTGGGAACAGCATTCAATTTCATTTGATCACGGACAAAGATGGTTTGAAGGTTTGGTATGCCCATGGGATGGGCAAGCCCACTGCGCTTTTGCCTGCGATTCCGATACAGGCGGTGATTGTGTTGCAATATCAGGAAAGCGTAATCAATAAAAGTGTAAAACATCAAATGACGATTTATGCAAAAACGGAAAGCAAGGCTGCAGCAATAATATCGAAAGCTTTTGGCTCGTCGATGGTAGGAATGTCTGAAAAAACGGTGGGTCAGATGCAGATGTTTTTTGGAGCATTGCCATGGTATTTGGAGCGCAACCCTGAAAGGGCGGAAAACCTTTTAAAAGCTACCCTTATAACCAAGGACTCTTCAAAGCCAATTGCGTTGAAACCTTAGTTTTAAAAGTGCAAGAGGTGCAACTAGTAAGATTGCTTAATCTGGTTTTAGCTGAACGAGCACCATTTGTGGTTTGATCAAATTATCTCTGCCCAAAGCGAAAGAGAACTCCTTTTTTATCATGGTTTGAACACCATTAAAAATCGGAATATCAATGGTTGGTAGAGTATCGCCACCGGGTGGGCGATAAGGTAACCAAAGCCAAAGAGATTGTTTCTTTTGAGCTACCATCGTTGGCAGCATATCTTCGGTAGTCCAAAGAATCTTGTTTTTTTGAATACGCAAGTACCACTCTAAAATTGGGTCGATCTGATCTTTTTCCTGGGTGATCAAGATTGATTCATCTGGTTGTAAAGAAGAGCATAATTCTTGGATGATTGCTCGGGCCTCTAGATCGCCCAGTGATTTATAAGGTTTTTTAACATCTCTTCCTGCTTGAAATATCGCCAGAAGGATCAAACAGTAAAGCAGCCCAAGATAGGCCTTGGAGCGGATGGTTGCAAACAAGTGCAATTGTAAAATGCTGCGGATGCCCAGCGCAGACAAAATGCAGATGGAGGGAAGCAGGTGCTGTGCGACTCGGGCACTTCCGCCATAGGGGTAGCGACCCATGAAAGCCGCGATCATGTTTAAAGCGAAGGGCGCTAGCAAAAGGATAAGCAGTGAAAATTTGGAATTTCGGGCGAGTTTAAAAATGCCCAAGAGAAAAAATAGGAGAGTAAGGGAGCTAGCGCCATCTTTGCCTCCAATGGGGTAAGCGCTGAGGTTTCCTGCATGAATTTTTAATAGCCAGTAGGGTAGTTGGAAAAGATTGGAGGGAGGGAAAGTGGAATCCCAGTAGGCCTGATGCTTTGCAAGTTCGTTGTGGAATTGGTTGGTGCCAATGATTGCGTAATGGGCAAGAAAAGAAGCAAGAACGGAGCAAATTAGAAAAATGCATGGTGTGATGAGTGCGTATTTTTTTTGTTGAAGGATGTGGAACGCTAGTGCGATGCAAACGGTCCCTGCAGAAAAAGCAGCAGGGAAGGAGGTGAACAGGAGAATGGGGGAAAAGATTGCGAGGAGATAAATGGGTTGAGAGGTTGCGGTTTTTTTTAGGGCGGTAGAACCTAACCAGAGGAAAAGGGATGCAGTCAGGAAATCGAAGGCGTAGGGTTTGACTTCGCAAGAGTGCCTGATGGGGTAATAGGAAACAGCCATAATAGCTAAGGTAAGCAAAGCTGTTTTAGGGGGAGTTATATTTTGTGCGGCTTTAAAGGAAATAAGGAATGCAAAAATGCCAGCGATGCAGGGAGTTAAGCGCAGGGCAAATTCGCTCATGCCTAAAAGTAGGACGGTGATTTTTTCGAGCCATAAAAACCCAAGTGGGGCGATTTGATAATGCCTAAGGGGTTTTGTAAGGGTGGCGAAATCAGAGTCAAAGAAATTTAACGCAACAAAAGCCTCATCTCCCCAGAGCGGGAAATTCAGGCCTAATCTAAGCAATCGTAAGCTAATTCCCAGTAAAACAAAACCGATGCAAAACCCTAGTAGCAGCTTTTTTTGTCTACCCCAGTGGCTTTGTTCAGTCCTTGCGGTTACTGCCATGCAGAAAATCTCCAGAAATGTCGATGAATCAGTTGCTTATATCAAAGTTTGGGGCGCCGAGGGAAGAGGAGTTGGCGAGGCAATTTGGGGCAATGCCCTTCCTTAACCGGTCTGGCAGAAAAGATTTAGATTTGGCACAATCCCCGTTTGGTTAGGAAGAATCATGGGCACAAGGAAGTGCGATGCAGTTAGAGCGGAAAAGTAATTTGTTCGAAGAGTCAAGCAAGCCTAAAAAAGCAGGATGGATATTGGGCTTTCGATTACTTGCAATTGTATTAATATTATTACTATCTTTTAAGTGTGTTTATATTTTTGCAGGCGGGAACTTCTACGAGGTCGTACCTGGAAAATTTTATCGTTGCTCCCAGCTTGGAGCCACAAGGTTGGAATCTGTCATTAAGAAAAATAACATCAAAACCGTGGTTAACCTTCGAGGTTGCTGCGATACGGTACCTTGGTATATGGATCAGGTTCAAGCGATTAATAATTGCAATATATCGCAAGAAGATCTTAGCTTTTCCGCAGGCAGGTTGCCTTCTACTAAAACCATTAATCAATTGGTAGATGTGATTGATCAAAGCGAAAAACCCATGTTGTTTCATTGCCATAAGGGCATTGATAGAACAGGGATGGCGGTGGTGATGTCAGAGTTATTGCAAACAGATATCGGCATCGATGAGGCGTTAAGGCAATTGAGTCCGTATTATGGGCACCTCAATATTGGTCGGACTGCACATATTGATGAGTTCTTTGTTTTGTATAAAGAATGGCTTGAAAAGAATGAGATTGACCATTCGAATGATCGATTCAGGGAATGGGTAAAAAACTACTATGTGCCTGGCGATTGTGTTGCAGATCTGCATTTAATTGAAGGTGATGGCGAGATTTTGCATTTGGAAAAAGGCAGGAGCAAATTGTTGAGGGTTCGGGCGCAAAATACATCGATTAGGGAATGGGTAATGAAGCCTGGAACCAATGCGGGAATTAAAGTTAAATGGTTGTTGCTCACGGATGATCGCAAAGTAATTGCGAGCGGGTTTTCAGGTAATTTTCAAGCAGTGGTACAGCCAGGCGAAGGTATAGATATTTCTGTGGTGATACCACCTTTGATGGAAGGTGGCAGTTGCTTACTAAGGTTGGATATGACTGATCCGCAGCATGCTGCGTTTCATCAGGCAGGTTCTGAGATTCTTGAAGCAAAGGTGATTGTGCAATGAAAGTGCTGGTAAGAGTTTTAGGAACTTTGTTGCTGGTGGGATTGATTCTGACGAGGGTCAATCTGGGCCAGATTATGGATTCATTTGCAACGCTGCGCCCTGCTTATTGGGTTGCTGCTTTTCTACTTCTCTTTTTTACGCAGGTGTTGAGTTGCCAGCGTTGGAAAGTCCTCGCTACCGCAGTTGGGTTTGGCGGGACATTTTACGAATACCTCAAGTTCTTTTTTATTGGGATGTTTTTCAACCTTGCCTTGCCTACTTCGGTGGGTGGCGATGTGGTTCGGGCTTGGTATCTGGCTTACAAGATGAAAGATGATTTGGTAGAAAATCGAAGAAGCAAGGCGGTTTTGACCGTTTTTGCAGACCGGTTTAGCGGTGTTTTGGTATTGGTTGCAATTGCAGTTATAGCAACAATTTTCAGCCCTGTGGAATTGCCCGTGTGGGTTAAAGGTACGGTGATGTCGGTAGGGTTGGGGGCAATTGGATCGTTGGCAATGCTGCCTTTGATTGCAAAATTTTCAGTTCGGTTTCCAAAGTTATTGGTTGTGTTGAAAAGTGCAAAGCTTTGTTTTGGGAATGCGAAGGTTTTGGTGTTAACTACTGCGATGTCTGTATGGGTGCAACTTTCAAGTGTTTCAATCATGATGCTGATAGGATTGGGAATGGATCTACCCATACCGTTGCCCTTTTATTTTGTGATGGTGCCTTTGGTTACGCTCATGACCATGTTGCCTATAAGTTTGGGTGGAATGGGATTGAGGGAAGGTGCGACAGTTTTAATGTTGACTCCTTTGGCAATCGCACCTGCATCTGCAGTTGCATTATCTGTACTATGTTTTTCTGTTTATGTAGCAGTAGGAATGATAGGAATCTTTTTTTACCTGGGTTCACGGGGAAGCGCAACAAGCTCGGACATGAAAGATGTTCAGTTGGAAGGCGAAATATCCGGGTCAACCGAATTGGAGGAATCGCACGATGGCTCTGCTATCCGTAATAATACCGATCAAAGACGAGCAGGATAATATTCTTGCTTTGCATGAAAAAATTGCTTCTGCATTGGAACCCTATTGTGCCAGTTCCAATGGATCGGGCGTGAACGAATTTGAAGTTGTCTATGTAGACGATGGCAGCATTGATCGATCAGCACTGATTCTAGCAGAACTAGCCCGATGCGATACCCGCGCCAAGGTGATTGTGCTTAAAAGAAATTACGGCCAGACTCCTGCGCTGCAAGCAGGTATTGATTACTCGAAGGGGGATTTCATCGCCACCATGGATGGGGATTTGCAAAATGATCCTTCAGACCTGCCGATGTTGTTAGAAAAAATAAATGAAGATTGCGATGCTGCACTTGGTCAGCGCGCTAACAGACAGGATGGTTTTTGGCTTAGGAAGTTTCCGAGTTTTATCGCGAACTGGATTATTCGCAAAGTAACAGGTTGCTCGATAAAAGATATGGGCTGCACGATACGAGTGATGAAAAGGGATTTGGCGGTTGCATTGCCTTTGTATGGAGAGATGCACCGATTTATTCCGGTGCTTGCGCAAATGTGCGGGGGCAGGTTGACTCAGGTTCCAGTGAAGCATCATCCGCGGGTTGCGGGAAAAACCAAATACAATTTGACGAGAACTTTGAGGGTAGTTTTGGATTTAATCACCGTGAAGTTTCTTTATTCTTATCTGACAAGGCCCATGCATTTTCTTGGAACGGGCGGTTTATTTGCAATTGGTTTGGGCTTTGCGAGTGTTCTTGGAGCAATCGCAATGAAATTGTACAGCCAGACAGATATGACAGGAAACCCGTTGCTACTTTTAAGCGTGATGCTGGTTTTGGTGGGCATACAATTAATATCCATGGGGTTATTGGGTGAAGTGATGACCCGTACTTATTTTGAAAGTCAGGGAAAAGCATCGTATCTGATTCGGGATACGCATAACCTCGATAAAACCATGATGAACAAAGCTGCATAGATTTATTGAACGAATTTTAGCAAGAAGTCCCTGCATCCTATTTTGCAACCATCCGTGATATGTTTTCGTAACATTTCTAGGGTGGTTGTAGTTTTTTCTGGGATAAATCCATTCTTTGTAAGTATCAAATCATTAGAAAGTCGAAGCGGCAATATTCTCAATATTGAAAGTATTGCCTTGGTGTTAAGTATTTTGTGCCATTTTGCTGCTATTTCATGAACCATTTATAATTAAGAATCTCAACAATCTTGCAAGAAATGCGAATTTGAATCGTCTTACTTGTAGAGATGGTTTTTAATTTGATTATGAGTGTTGGAATTAACATGAATTGAAGATAGGACCGGTTGGTTTTCTTTTCGATGCTTTGAAGATGCAAGTGATGTTAACTTGGATGAATGGGTTTAGAAGTTTAATTTTGAAAGGAATTATTGTTATGTTAAAGACATTTAAAATCGTAATATTTGTAGCACTCTTGCTTGGGGTTGGTGGTTGGTCTGCATTAGGGATAAATGCCCAGGAAGTTAAAAAGCAAAAGAGCCCTATGAAAGAAGCGTCAAAAGACGCGGGGAAGGAACCTGTTGAAGCAAAAAGCAAAGTGGTTGCTGTTACGATTTATTCGGATAGCGCACTTGTAACCCGTGAAGTGGATATCCCTGCGGGGATGGGCGCCATGGAAGTTGTAGTTTCTTCCATGCCTGCGAAGGTTCAGCCATCCTCGGTTTATTCAGAGGGTACTGAGGGGATTCGAGTGCTAGCAACGCGGTATCGCAATAAGCCTATTAAGGAAGATAAGCGCGAAGAAGTTCGTGAGATTGAGGAAGAGCTAAAAAAGAATGAAATGGAAACTCAAAAAGTACAAGCCATGATTACTGCCAATACTGCGAACACCACATTTCTTACCAAGTTGGAAGGGTTTGCAAGTGCCAGTACGGTGAATGCCACCGAAAAAGGAAAGTTGGATTCTGATACTGTAATAGCGTTGGCGAATTATTTGAAGATGGAGAGAATCGCCCGGGCCCAAGAAGGAGTTGAATTCGGCCAGAAATCGCAACAGATAATGAAGAGCACCCAGTTTTTGACCCGAAAATTGCAGGAATTAACTAGTGGTACCGTAAGAACTGAAACCGATGCAATTATTGTGATAGAAAAAGTAAATGCAGGTGCAGGGAAATTGCGGTTACATTATCTTGTTGATGCAGCGTACTGGCATCCGCAGTATAAAATCCGCGCAGGTAAAACCGCCAAGGATGCCGTCAAGCTTGAGTATCTTGCATCGGTGCACCAGCAATCAGGTGAGGATTGGACGGGTGTTGAATTAACGCTTTCAACTGCGCAACCTATGTTGAACGCAACGCCACCTGATTTAAAAGGCCTAGCAGTAAGCTTGATACCTAAAGGCGGAGCAGTGCCTCCCGGCAAACCAGGGGCAGCCCTAGGGTTATCAAATTCTTCTGGATATATTGCAATTCCTCAGTCGCCTAATAGTGGAACCGCCCTTGCAGAGATTCAGGAGGCTTCAAAGAATTTACGCAGGCAAGCCCAGATGGATGCCAATAAAAAAGATGAAAAGTCCAGTAACGAAATCTTTAATTATGTCGGGAATTTGGAGCAGGCCAAAGATCTCGTTTTTCTGGGCGATGAACGACAGACTCTTTCTGATCTGAATAAAACTGCGGATTCAGACCGAGAGGGGCCAAGTGTTGCATACAAGCTTGAAACCAAAATCAGCATCCCTTCTAGGAATGATGAACAGGTGCTTGAAGTTGCACGAATCGACCTCCCTCCAGAGTATTTCTATAAAGCTGTTCCAGTGCTTACGCCTCATGTTTATAAACAAGCAAATCTAACCAATAAAAGCAAGTTTGTGCTTCTTCCAGGGGAAGCAACCATGTATTCCGAAACCGATTTTGTAGGCAGGATGCAGCTTCCCTTGGTAGCCATTGGTGAATCGTTCATCGTTGGATTTGGTACCGATCCGCAATTGCAGGTTCAAAGGCAGTTGGTTGAGAAATCACGTACGATGCAAGGCGGCAACCAAGTGTTGAAATTTGAGTACCGGATTCTTCTAAGTAGTTTCAAGCAGGAAGCAGTAAAGGTTCAACTTTGGGATCGATTACCCAAGGGCGAAAATGAAGCGTTGAATGTGACCTTGGGGAAAGTAGCCCCTGAAATAAGTATCGACCCTGTTTATCTTAGGCAGGATCGGCCCAACAACTTATTGCGTTGGGATATTGATTTGCTGCCTGAAACTAATGGCACTAAGGCGAACACCACGACCTATGAATTCAAGGTTGAACTGGATAAGCAAATGTCGATCGGGAGTTTTAAGAGCAAGTAAATTTTAAAGTAGAAACTATTATTGATTGGTCAGGAGCACGACATTGCAATTGCGATAGAAGTCGGTGGCCTGGCCAATTTTTTTTGCCCGGAGTGAGTGTTTTAGTGCGATTGCTTCCCATTTCTTTTCGGGCATGAATATATAAGCAGGTATTGGTTGCTCTAGGAATTGCTTAACTTCCTCTTCGGAAATTAGAGTGTTGATCTGGCGCTTGCAATAAAAAGTAATGCTGGGTTGAAACCAATCGTGGGTTGCGATCACAATTTCTCGGGTAAGGTGATCTTCTGGCAGTAGTTGTGAAAGCATCTTGGGGGCTTTGATTTCATTGAGATTTGAACCATTCCATGCGCCTAATGCCCCGGTAAAACCAATTGAACCCAGGCATAAAATTGCGAGTGTGGCGATGCGGTTTTTCTTTGCAGCAAGTACCAAGGCGAAGGTGCCACACATGATTGGAATAAATCCGATGAATGCCATTTGCTCGAGCCTTGGAATTTTTCTTCCTTTGATCCACGAAATATCTGCCTGAGTTGAAACTAGAATCATTCCAAGACTGGTGATGATGCCAATGAAAACCAAAATTAACATTCCTGTTTTAGGAAGCCAGTTGGGGTAGGAGTGGGTTTCATTTTTCCAAGCAAGCATTGCTCTTGAAGTAAGAATTGCAATGGCAGGGTAGAGGGGCAGAATATAATTGGGAAGTTTGGTGCTCGAGATTGAGAAAAAAACAAGTACTACAGCAATCCAAGTTGCAAGCAAGCGAATTGCACTGCGGTCGTTGATTGTGTTGTTTGAAGGTTCGGTGTTGAAAAGTTCTTTTTTAGCGTTCAAGAAAGTCATACCAATGAATGCGGACCAAGGTGCAGAGCCGATTGCGATGACGAGTAAATAATAGAACCAAGGGCCTGAATGGTTTTCCATCGCAGTGCTGAACCTGCCTAGGTTATGAGTGAAGAAAAAGCCTCTGTGCCATTGAAATTTTGTTTCTACGCCCACCCAGATATACCAAGGGCCTGCAACTAGGAAGAATAAAAAAAGCGCGCCTAACAGATGAATGGAAAGCAGGCGCTTGGATTGCCTTTCCCAGAGTAAAAATAAAAGAATGATTAACAGTGGAAGTGCGAGAGCGATGGGGCCCTTGGCGAGCATGCCTATGCCAGTGATAATTCCGCCCCAAAGCAGCCAGGTAGAATTATTGTTTTGATAACCTTTGAAAAAAACAAAGAAGGACCATGCAACACAAGCGTTTAGAAGAGAATCAGGGTTGGCAAAATGGGCCGACCCTGCCCAAGCCGGCATTGCTAATAATATTAGCCCTGCGAAGAAACCCGTGCTCGCCCCGAACATGATTGTTGCGAGAGCGTAAGTTGCAAAAAGGGAAAAGAGCCCGCCCAGAGCTGAAGGAAATCGGGCTGCAAATTCGTTCACACCAAAAGTGTTATAGGATGCGATCTGAAGCCAGTAAAGTAATGCAGGTTTATCCACACGAAGATTATAATTATAAGTGGGAACAATCCAGTTTCCCGATTCCATCATTTCGTATGCAGCTTCCGCATTGTTACCTTCATCAATATCCCAAAGGCTGGAAATGCCTAGATTGGGTAGGCACACTAAGGCCCAAGCCACTAAAAGGCAGGCGATTTGAATTGCTGGTTTTTTAAATACCTTTAACATCAAGCCTTCCTTAGCTGGGCAAAAAAGCACTTAACCCGTGCCAATAAAAACATACTCGAATCATTAAAAATAGGCGATACCAACATCAATAGAATCGAGGTTGACTCGATTTTCCCAAATGGTTATGGTTCCGCTCCTTGGGAACATTATCTTCAACGGATTAATTGATGATTTCAGGCTGGATTTTAGCACTGCTTTTATTGACAGGACAGGGCCAACAACCTGACCCTGATATAGCACGCCTGCGAGAACTTCTTGCAGATAAAAAACAGCCCCAGTTGCAGGCTCAAGCTGCTTATTTAATCTTGCAGCAGCAAACCCCCCTCGCAACCGAAACCGTAAAACAATATCTGCGCGATCCGCTTAATGTTGAAGTTTTTACCGCATTTGCTGGAGCAATCAAACTGCGAAGAGATGGCCGTTTTTCGGAAGAATTGATTGAGGCACTTTCGAATGATTTGCCCGCAGTACGCCAATCCGCTGCCGAAGCATTGGGCGCAAGTGTTGATGGCAAGGGTGCATTCAAGTTAAAACAAATTGCTGAAAATATTAGCCTTGCAGAAACCATCAGGCAGCAAGCAATGATAGCGCTGGGTAAAACAGGAAAGAAAAGTGCTGCTGAAACTTTGCTGAAACTTTTTACTGATCCCAAAGAAAGTGTCAGGCTGGTTAGCAGGAGCGCACTGGCAGATTTGATCGGGGAAGACTTAGGCCGCGATAGTAACACTTGGAAACTTTGGTTTGATGAACGAAAAAATCTATCTTCAGATGCCTGGCTTGAAGAACGGCTTGCGCAGCGTAATACTAAATTAACCAGGCTTGAGGGGGAGCTTGATTCTTCCCGAAATCGAAACCGATCGCTTTACCAGCAGCTTTATTCCCGACTCGGCCCCACCGAGAAAATTCCTTTCTTTCAGGGCTTAATGGATCATGAAGATCCTGCAGTTCGCTTATTACTTGCAGGTTGGTTGGCTGAGGCGCTTAGTGAAGAAGCTTATCGCAAGCCAGCAGGCGAAATGTTACTTACTTTCAGTAGAGATCCCGTGGATGAAGTGCGTAGGCAAGCAGTGCTTGGCTTGGGCCGATGGAATGATAAAGCATGCGTTGATCGTTTACTTCTTATTATTCAATCAGATCAAATTGCTGTTCGTGCTGCTGCAGCAAGATCGCTTGCAATGCAAGCTAAGGGGAATGATGGCGCGGCCCGAATGATTCTTGTGCTTCCTGCATTGCAAAATGCTTTAAGCGATCCCGCTTTGGAAGTTGTAGTGGAAGCCGCTGAAGATCTTGGATCCTTAGGGGTTCCTGCCGCTGTTCCATTGCTTGCAGGATTACTGAAGCATAAGGCGGCTGCAGTAAGGAAAACCGCAGCGCAAGCATTGGAAAGAATTGCGGATATATCAGTGTTAGAGGAGTTATTGGCAGGTTTGGAAGACCCTGACATCGGGGTCAGGCTTGGAATACTTGGAGCGGTATCTCGCGCTGTGAACCTGGCAAAGTTCATCAAGGAAGATGACAAATTGCGATTACAATCACGCATGGAAATAATTCTTTTGAAGGATCCAGATGCGGGGGTAAGGGCGAGAAGTGCTACGCTTTTAGGCGATTTTGGTACTGTGAATCATCTTGCAACTTTGTGGAAAGCGGCTATTGCTGATGGTGATCCACGAATTCAGGAAAAGTCTTGGCAGGCATTCCTCGAGGTTTTATCCAAAAGCAAAGATCTAAAACTTATAAATGAATGGAATAACATTGTTCGAAAGGAAGCTCCGCTTCGCAGGGTTAATTTCTTGGTAGAGCTTCTGGGAAAAATGCAGCCTGCAACCATGAACCCTAAAATCGAGCTAGCGCCTGTGAGGGAATTGTTAGTGCAATGCGGGATCGAAAATCAAAAATGGCTGCCTGCCTGGAGTGCCTTAAGGGAGTTGCCCCAGGGATTGGAGCCGGAAGAAATTGAGAAACGATTAAGCCTCCTGTTTCAAATAGCAGAAATCGCACTCAAAGAGCAAGCAGCGCCCGATGTGTTGCAAATGGTAGATTTCGCAAGGCCATTTTTTGTAGGAAGAAAAAAACTGCAGGCAGACTTTGAGGAATTGTATCGCAAGGCAAATGTCCTTATCAATTCAAAATTCTAAGCTGTTTAACCCAGTTCGACTCCATTATTATCGCAGTAGATGTTTAACTTTTGCAGATATGCTGCCTTTGTATTCGCATCTAAAAAAGACCCAATAAAGGAATTCTTTGCTGCAAGTGCAGAATCTTTGTTGGTAAGGTTTAATGCGGTAGCGCAGGCACTAAAGTTATCCGCTATGTAACCACCGAAATAAGCGGGATCATCAGAATTAATACTTGCGATAATTCCACAATCGAGCATTCTCTTTAAAGGATGCTCTTGAAGGCGGTTCACTACTTTTAATTTTAGGTTTGAAAGTGGGCAAACAGTAAGCGGGATTTTTTCTCGTACCAACCTCTTTATTAGTTTCTCATCTTCCAAACAACGAACGCCATGGTCGATCCGCTCTGCCTGCAATAAGTCCAGAGAATCTTCAATGAATGAAGGTGGTCCTTCTTCGCCTGCATGTGCGGTGATGCGGAATCCTTGCTGCTTTGCCTGAGTGAATACTTTTTGAAATTTGGAGGGGGGATTCCCAACCTCGGAAGAGTCGAGCCCAAACCCAGTGATCACTTGTTTAAACTTTAAACATTGGGCAAAAGTGTCGAGAGCAGAATCTTCTGATAAATGCCGTAAGAAACAGGGGATGAGAAAGACACTTAATTGGAGTTCTTTCTTTGCCCTTTCTACCGCTTTGCATAAACCATCCAGCACCGTTGATATGCTGATACCCCGTTCTAAATGAGCTTGGGGATCAAAGAATATTTCAGCATGTATCACGCTCTGTGCATGGGCCTTTTGAAAATATCTCCAAGCTAGTTCAGTGAAGTCATCTTCATCTTTGAGAACAGCCATGCCTTGGTAGTAAATATTTAAAAAGGATTGCAGGTTGGAGAAATTGTAGGCGAGTTGGATTTCTGCGATGGAATGAAACGGAAGAAGGATGCGATGTTTTTTTGCTTTTTCGAGTAAGAAATCTGGTTCAAGCGTTCCTTCAATATGAAGGTGAAGCTCAGCTTTGGGCAACTGTTCAATGAATCGTTTCATGAATAAATCCTTTTGATCATTATATGCAGAATCTGCGAACGAGCGTAGAAAGAAAGTGAAACAAGTGAAAATTGGTTTGCCCAGGATTCCCGCTCTTCCTATTTTCACGATGGAATAATCGGAATTGTCGGAATGTTCGATATATTTTGAAGGTTTGGTTTTAAATGGCCGATAAAGCATACAGGATAATGCATAAAAATGGCAAAGTTTGCCCGGCTTGTGATGCCGGGAAAGCGAAAGCCAAATAGTAATAAAGTCGGAGGGGTGGCAGAAAATGAAACGAGAAAAGCTTTTGGCATCAGGTGCCTGGCTGCTCATGGTATCTGCCATAGTTGCACAATCCCCTGTGGATGGTGGTAAGGTTCCATCGCCCCTTAGCCCTTATGGTCTGATAGGATCAGCGGTAATTAAAAAAGAACTAGGTACCAACGAAAAGAAGGGCTTGGAATTACCAGCAATGGAAGTGGATGTGGATAAAGTACCTCTTGGTGCAATTCCTCGAGAAGGGGCAGCGCCTTTATATCCAAGATTTTTCCTAGGTGGTGAATACCTTGCATGGAAGTTGAATAACACGACATTGAATCCCATCGTATTTAATGTCCCTGAAGGTTTGCTGCAAACCTCACCAACCACCATAACTTTTAATCAAAATGGCGTGGCAAGTTCAAATGTTAGTGTGTCCAATAATTCTAGTTTATTGTTGCAATCGCAAGCTCAATTGTCTCAGAACGGTGTTATTGATTACGGCATGCAATCGGGCATGAGACTCTCTGCTGGATATTATCTAGAGCAGGATTCTGGTTTATCGGTTAATGGGAATTTCATCATGGTTCCTAAGAACAGTTATTATTTATCCAGCGTGACTGGTCTCAATGATTTTCCCATTCTGCTACAAACAGGGTTTCAAAATACTTTGAATTTTGTCATACCCGCCGTTGTTGTTGGAGATTCCCCAACATTATCAACTCAAGATTATGCAATTGTACTTTCTCGCCAAGTGGATTCCTCAATTTTTGCGAATGCCAGCACTTATATTGCGGGCGGTGAATTGAATGTAAGAGGTAGAGATTTTCTGATTGGTGACATGAACTTTAGTGGTTTACTTGGTTTTAGATATTTTCAATTTAAAGAAGCGCTCGATGTCAGCAGTCAATACACCATATTTAGACCAAATGGCGTTTCAGACTTACAAACATTTACCTTGGGAAATGGAACGGGAGTTTCAACTACTCAACAGGTTCCTATTTCATTGAATTTTCCTACTCCTATAAACATACAATCTGCGAGCAATGATCAGATCAAGGTTTACAATCATTTCATTGGGCCCCAGATTGGTATCAATGCAGATTATCATTACAATCGTTGGTCAGTAATGACAGGTTTTAATCTTGGTATCGGGGTGATGCATCAGGTTGCCAAAATTTCCTCCAACACCGCCCAAACCGTGGTAAGAGAAACTTCTACGCAAAATGCTGCAGGGCAGATAACCTCCACTACCAATACTACAACCACAAACTCAAATGGTGGGCTTTTGTTTTCACCTACGGATGTAGGGCAATATTCAAGAAACCAATTTGGCCTGCTTCCTGAGATTAATGCGAAGTTAGGTTTTAAAGCTACAGAACGAATCAAGCTGACTGTTGGATATGATTTTCTTTTGCTCGCGAATGTGCTTCGTGCGCCCAACCAAACACAGTTAATTCCCTATAGCAATAATCTGAATTACACTGCAAATAATCAGACTCAATCTGCAAACCAAACATTGCAAATACCAGCATTCCAGTACAGCACCAGTAATTTAATTATCAATGGTGTGACTGCTGGCTTGCAATTAGATTTCTAACCAGCTTTTTCTTTGATTACCCGGATTTGATTTTCCAGGCTTCTTCCAGCAAGTGCTGGGATGATTGCTTCTTGAGCAATCTGTTTTAAATAATAACTATTAACGGTGCCATGAATGATGACGCGTTCGCCGATTTCTTCTAAAACTACATCGCGTAAAGCTGAAAAAGGACAACTTCTAAGCGCAATCCCTGCAGAAGAAGCTGTTGTTGAAGGTGAAAAAGACATAAGGAAAATCCCTCCATTGTTGTCTAGTTCCCAGAACCACTATTAAACCTAGCTTAATATCTAAAATTAGGCAAATGAATTCTCGCTTATCTTTGTTATGGCAATGAATTTGATTTGCAATAATATGATCTGAACAAGTCGATTTGTAATTTTATGAGGGTCTTGTGAAAATATCGGAAGTTTCAATTAGCCATGTTCGTATTCCTTTAAAGCGCATCATCAAGCATGCCTCGCACGCCCGAACCAATACCGACAATATTCTTGTCCGTTGTACTTTGGAAGATGGCACAACCGGCTTTGGCGAAGGACTGCCCAGAGATTATGTCACGGGCGAAACCATTGATTCTTCCATGGAGATTCTGCGCACTTCCCAGATTCCTTCCCAACTTGAATCCTGCTCTGATTTCTTTCAAGCCGTTCAGATGGCGGAAAGATTGCACTTACCCACTGCTCCAGAAGATGATCGTAAATGCAGCGCCAATGCTGCCCGCTGTGCTTTGGAAATTGCAGTGCTTGATACGTACGGTAAGAAGTTCAAGGAGCCCCTTTCTTCGGTTACCAAATTACTTGCGGGTGATCTTTTTAAGCCGGTGAATAAGGTTCGTTATAGTGGGGCGATAACCTCTGCCACCGGTTTGAAAATGAAAATCGCATCGCTGCTTTACAGCCTTTATGGTTTCAAGCAGATGAAGGTTAAAGTGGGCATTGCAGGTTATGATGATGCCAAGAGGATATTGCAGATTCGGAAATGGCTCGGGAAGAAAATAGATATCAGGGTTGATGCCAATGAGGCTTGGTCTATTGATGAAGCTGCTCAGCGCATTCAAGAGTTAGAACCTGCGGGAATCACCTGCATGGAGCAACCCGTGCCCCATGAACAGGTTTATCACTTGAAAAAAGTACGCACACAAGTTCGTACCCCGATCATGCTTGATGAATCGCTTTGTTCGATGATCGATGCAGAGCGCGCAGTTGAACATGAGGCATGCGATTATTTTAACATCAGGCTTTCGAAATGCGGTGGATTCATTCCTTCGTTAAGGCTGGCGCAATATGCCCGCAGGCATGGCATGAAATATCAACTAGGTTGCCAGGTGGGCGAGACTGCAATTCTTTCCTCCGCAGGCAGACACTTTGCCTGTTCTGTTTGTGATATCCGCTATCTTGAGGGATCTTACGATAAGCATTTGGTGAAGGAGAATCTTTCCAAAAGAGATATTACTTTTGGTTGGGGTGGAGTCGCCCCTGCAATCACAGGCCATGGTTTGGGAATTGTGATGGATGAAAAAGC
>CALARU010000231.1 GCA_937888715.1 uncultured Planctomycetaceae bacterium
TGGGGTGATGGCAGCCAAAATAGCGCAGGCACATTCACTCCATCACCGAATCAACCCGGGGTGTTTCAAGTTTTAGGCACGCATACCTATACTTCACTTGAAGTGTTTACCGGTTCGGTCACCGTTACGAGGGTTTCTGATAGTACAAGTTCTTCAAGCAGTTTTAATGCTGTGGTTCTTACGCCAAGACAAAAAGATCAATTAAATGGTGCCAATGGAGCAATACTACCACCCGGAGGCCAATCCGCAGATGCCAGGATTAACGGTATTAATACCTTTTACAAACAGCCCCAAACTAATCCCAAAACGGTTATTTTGTTTGCAGGCTCATTTATTGATAATCCCCAATCTTATGCACCAACGATGCCCGCCCAAAACTTTTATGATGTCCGCTTGATCAACCCTGAGCCGGGGGCTTTGCTTACCCTTACTGCCAGCTTTTCGGGTGGATTGCAGCGGGGTTCTTCTCCTTATTTGCAGTTTGCACAAGATACCTCAACTTCCTACCAAAATGTTATCTCCGCAAATAATCTGGTGATCATTAATTACATCGATAGTACGATCACGGTTTATCTTGATCAAACCAGTTTCCCACTTATTAACAACTTAAGAGGTACGGTTTTTGCGGTGGTTACCAACACCACTCAGGTTTCTTCTAACACAATTACCATTTTGCCCGCAGCTTTTACTAGCGGCACAGCAGTTGGAATCGCATGGGGCGCTTCTTCAACTTTGGTAGATGTCGCCGCCGCCAACGCTTCTAATACCACACTTACCTTCCAGAATTCCAGACAAACAACTTTATCGCTTTCACCATCGCAATCTAATGGAACAGTTATTTTACGGACTTCGAATTACGGCGGAACAAATAACGATGAAGCTAGCAAGGAAACCATTAAGCAATTGCTCAACCCCGATATTATTCAGAACTTAATCAGGGGTACGATTGGTATCGGGCCAGAAGTGATAGGTGGTATGATTAAAAAGATGCTGCCTGAAAATACGGTTGATTTTTTAAGAGAATGGTCTAAGGTGATTTCTGAAATTAAGACTGTTCCCAACGATATGATCACCCCCAAAGTGAATGCGATTCCCGAAATCAATAATGGTTCATCCACCGACAAACCCGAAGAATGTGACGATTCTTTGTTGGAAGATGCACTATTCGGGGATATTTCCGAAATCCGGTCTGCTATGGGTTCTGAGGATGAATCCGGCTCCTGTTTAAATGGGTTTTCTTCAGATTCAATGCTTGAGGAACTGGCTTTTTGTGGTGAAATCAATTGGGCGGGCTTGGCGCTTTCAACTCTCACTCTTTCCCAATTCCGCACTTTTTCCAAGGATAAGTCCAAGCGTGTTCGTCCTATCAAGGTTGGCACCTAAGCAAATATCCCAAACTTTGTAGCCATCTGATTGCTCCACAGCGATTGAGGTGTTACCATTTATTTAGGTGTTTTGTTATTTTTGCTTTTTTCGGTGTGATTGAATTATTATGCGCGATCCCTTTTCTTGGTCCATTCCGTTAGGTAGGGTCTTTGGTATCCTCGTTAGGGTGCATATATTGTTCCCTTTGGTTGCGCTCGGTTTAATCATGCGTATCAGCTTTTCTAAGCCTTCACCTCCTGATCATACTTGGCTTGATGCTTTGCAATTGACAATGCTCTGGTTTTTTTCCGTATTCCTGCATGAGCTTGGCCATTGCTTTGGGGCCCGCAAAATGAATGGCGATGCCACCGAAATCATGCTTTGGCCCTTAGGTGGATTAGCGCAGGTTGATATCCCCAAAAATCCCCGGGCGCATTTTATCACCGCTTTATCTGGCCCACTTGTCAACCTTGCACTTTGCTTTTTATGTGCTCTTACTCTCGCATTTATCGGCTCTTCTTTTCAGCCACCGTGGAGTCCGTTCTGGCCACCTTTCCGCATCGATGCCGAAGGCACCATGAACCTTGTCAACTGGGCTGGGTTTCTTGAAGAGACTACTTCTTGGTTTCCTATCTTCCTTTCCAGACTCTTTTTCGTTAACTGGACGCTATTTCTTCTTAATGTTCTTCTGATAGGTTTCCCGCTGGACGGTGGCAGAATGTTGCAGGCTTTTCTCTGGCCCAGAATCGGCTATCGCCAATCAACCATCATGGTGATATTCACAGGCTTTGGTTGCATGTTTCTCGTGGGCTTGTTTGGTATTATTTTTAACGAAGTGATGGTGTTGTGTCTTGCTGTTTACATTTATGTTGCATGCAAGAATGAATGGCAGACCTTAGAGATGGAAACATCCGACTACGAATCTGGGTATGATTTTTCGCAAGGGTATACCAGCTTCGAAAGAGATGAACCGCAAGTTCCTGCAAAGCCCAGACTTAGCTGGTGGGAACGATGGAAAAAAGCCCGCACTCTCAAAAAAATCCAGAGCATCATCAAGCAGCAAGAAGACGAAGAAATCCGCATGGATTCTTTGCTTGATAAACTTCACCGCGAGGGGTTTAAATCCCTTACTGAAGAAGAACACCGATTCATGAAGCGTTTTAGTGATCGTTACAAAAACCGTTCCCAGTAATCTTTAATTTGGAGAAATGTTTGGGCTGGTTTCTTTAACCAGCTTCGAACCTATTTATTATGGCTGATCTTATCCAACCCAGAACCCTGAAAGGGTTTCGCGATTACCTCCCCTCTCTCATGATTCCCCGCGAGGAAATCCTGCAGAAGGCCCGTACCGTTTATCGATCTTTTGGCTTTGCACCCATCGATACACCGGCCTTGGAATATACCGAAATCCTACTCGGTAAAGGTGGCGCTGAATCCGATAAACTTATCTATCGTTTCAAGGATCATGGCGATCGCGATATTGCTTTACGCTTCGATCTTAC
>CALARU010000232.1 GCA_937888715.1 uncultured Planctomycetaceae bacterium
CTGAAAGCCGTATGGTTGATGAAAAAAATACGCCACCTAATAAGCCTGATCTTGGGAATAATATCAGCCTTTTCACCGATCGTTGTATTATGTGCTCTCGCTGTGTGCGATTTACTCGTGAAATATCAGGTACTGCGGAATTGCATGTAGTGAATCGTGGGAGCCATGCTGAGATTGATGTTTTTCCTACGGAGCCTTTAAATAATAAGCTTGCTTCCAATGTTGTTGATCTTTGTCCGGTAGGTGCCTTGGCTAGCAAAGATTTTCTTTATACTCACCGCGTTTGGAATTTGAAAACTCAGGATAGTGTTTGCGCTGGGTGTTCTACTGGTTGCAGTATCCACCTAGATACAAACAAAAATGTTGTTTACAGGCTTCGCCCTCGTGAAAACCCGAATGCTCAAGGGTATTTCATGTGCGATGATGGCCGTCTGGGTTATCATTATGTTAATTCTTCCAATCGTATTTCTAAACCGTACATGAAATCAGAGTCTGGTAACGATATTTCTTCTTGGAAAGATATCTTGCCTGCCTTGCGTGCTGAGCTTAATGCTGTGGCTTCTGAGAATCCTGCTGGAATTGCCGTAATGTTTTCTCCTTTTCTTACGGTTGAGGAAGGTTTTTTGCTGGCTACTTTTATTAAGTCGATTTCTCCGAAGTCGAAGTTGGTGCTAGGGCCCGTCCCAGTGATTGGTGAAGATGATCATTATCCAAAAACTAGAGGTTCGGTTGCTCCGCAAGTGAAATTTACCATTCGCAATGAAAAATGTCCGAACAAAAAAGGTATCGAGCAAATTATCAAGCATTTTGAAGGTGATGTTATTCTTGTTGCGGATTATTTGAGTAAAAACACACCCGAGGCTTTGTTTATTGCTGCAGGTTATCAAGGCGAAGAGGTTTCATGGTTTGATAATACTCTCCTTGGATTATTTAAGAAAGTTAAGCTTTTAATTACGCAGGATCTTTTTCCTAGTGCTTTAACAGATGTTTCAAAATATGTTATTCCTTCTGCTGCTTTTTCAGAAAAAGAAGGTACTTTTGTAAACTATGCAGGTTTAGCTCAGGAATTACACTGGGCTTGCGTTCCATTAAAACAAGTTCGAACTGATGGTCAGGTTTATTTAGATTTGCTTGAAAGAAAAGGGTTGCTTCAGGCATCCAATATTAGGGATGAAATTGCTAAATCAATTCCCTATTTTTCTCGATTGGCTGGTGGTAAACTCGAATCAGATGGCGTACATTTGGAAAACATAACCTAGTTTTGGTTTATGGTTTTTGAAAGGACTGGAATGAGTCTGGAATTTTCGCTTCTAATTACTGTTATTTTGATTTCTGCAGTTCTTGGTTGCTTGAACGGCGGGGTGGCCTACCTGATTTTGGTTGAGCGTAAAATATCCGCTTGGGTTCAAGATCGTGTTGGCCCTAATCGAGCATTTTATGGCATCTTGCAACCTATTTGCGATGGCGTAAAATTGCTTCTTAAAGAAGAGATGATCCCAAAATATGTGGATAAGCTTTTTTTTATTATTGCGCCAGCCATCGCCCTTATTACTGCTTTTATGGCCTTGGCGGTGGTTCCTTTTGGTCCAACGAGCCCTTCTCCCATCCTTGTAGATTATCGTGAAAACTCTCCCACATACAAACTTGCGGTCTGGCCATCCACACAGGTTGAATATGATGCGGTGATGATTGCTGACAGGAATCATGCAACTGAAAATAAAGCTGTTTCATTTGAAGATCAGGTTAAAAACTATAATTCTCACATTCAATTTGTGCTTGCTCCGCATGTTGATATTGGGATTCTTTTGGTTTTTGCAATCGGGAGTTTGGGTGTTTACGGTGTGATCCTTGGTGGTTGGTCATCTAATAATAAATATAGTCTTTTGG
>CALARU010000233.1 GCA_937888715.1 uncultured Planctomycetaceae bacterium
ACTGGGGATACTTGAGGAAGTTGGACTTCCCACCAAGGGTTGTTTTCGGTTTTGGTATGAGTGGTGGACTTAGCAACATTGTAATCGCCATTGGTGTTCCCATCGATTGCAAGCTTCGGGGGGCCTTCATAATCGGTGCTGGATTGTGTTGCAGTTCCTTTGAGGGCGATGTTGATGCCGTTGGAAAATACTTGAACTTCAGCAAGGGAAAGCATCTTAGCGTTGCCTGGCAATTCGATGCGAACGAATCGTGCCTTAGGGGCTTGGTTTTTGAAGGGCTCTGGGCCATTGCTAAGAGCAAGCTTTGCACTTGGGGGAAGTGCATTTCCCTTGATGCCCGAAATTTTAAATCCAGTGATGTTGGATTTGGATTGAATAGAGGCTTCTGAAATGCCATCGGTGTTGGTGGGCTTTAAAGTTGCAATAGTACCTGGGTCGGTAAGGTTGAAGGAGTTACGCCATTGGGTTTCTTCTGCATTGATGTTGACCTCAGAGATGCGTTTTTTTAACTCTGCGATGCGTGCTTGAATCACTTCGACTTCTGCGCGTTGGAAGAGGGTGGGGATCATTTTGGTGGGAAATTCATCGCCCTTGTCGCTATCTGCAGTCTGGTTCAAGATGCCATAGAAGCTGTAATATTCGCGTTGGCTGATGGGGTCGTATTTATGGCTATGGCATTTGGCACAACCAAGGGTTAGGCCCATCCAAACCTGGCTGGTGGTATCCGCACGATCCTTGACTGCTGCGACGCGGAATTCTTCGTCATCGGTTCCACCTTCGGTATTGGTCATGGTGTTACGATGGAAGGAAGTAGCTAGCAATTGATCATCGGTAGCGTTGGGCAGAAGATCGCCTGCGAGTTGATCGATGGTGAATTGATCATAGGAAAGATTGCGGTTGAAGGCATTGATGACCCAATCGCGGAAGGGCCATGCGTTAAGGCGCAATGGGTCGGAGCCATAGCCTCGGGAATCTGCATAGCGGGCGAGATCGAGCCAATGGCGGGCCCATTTTTCCCCAAACCTTGGTGAGGCAAGAAGTCGATTCAACTGGGTATCGTAAGCAGCGGGGCTTTTGTCTTCTAGAAAGCGATCCATTTCTTCGGGGGTGGGTGGCAAGCCGATGAGATCTAAACTTAGTCTGCGTAGTAGTGCGACCTTCTGCGCTTCAGAAGATATCTCCATGCCTTGCGATTCAAGTTTGGATTGGATGAAGAGATCAATTGCGTTATTGATGTTGGATTGATTCTTGATGATGGGGAGGGAAGGGCGTGTAGGTTTATTGAAGGCCCAGTGGGTGTGCTTAGCGGTTTCAACTTTTTCATCGGGCCAAGTTGCTCCGCTGGCTATCCAGCTTTTGAGCAGGGCGATTTCTTTATCAGTCAACTTTGCACCTTTAGGGGGCATGACTTTGCCTTCCCTGCCCACGGTGATCATTTTAATCAGCAGGCTATCTTCGGGTTTGCCTGGGTTGATTACCTTGTCGACTGAATCCCCTCCTTGAAATGCAAGGTCTTTGCGATCGAACCTGAGGCCAGCTTTTTGTTTTTCGAGCCCATGGCATTCGATGCATTTAGCCTTCAACAGCGGGGCTATATCGCGCTTGAAGTCAACTTCCGCACCTTTGCCAAAGTTGTTGCATAGCAGTAATGCAATTAGGGTGGGAAGGGAGATTATTATTTTCATGGCAGGTGTTTCCGATGTTGCACTTAGGCAGGTGAATCCATTTAAGTTTTATCATTTCTATTCTACCATTACTATCTTATGTTTAAACTAGCTATTTTTGTCAAACCTTGGTTGGGAGAATTATCATGGAGCATTGGTGGACTACCGGCTTGGGCCGCAAGATTTACGATCTCGAACAACCCCGACGATCTACCATGCCTGTGCATCCTTCCCATAAGCCCGGCTATCAATATATGCTTCATAACCGCCATGAAGATACTTATAAGCCCGATGAAAAAGGGCCTCGTTCCAGTGCTTCGGGGGCGATTTACATGAAGGAACATACAGGCACGCATATCGATGCCTGGTGTCATCAGGCAGATCATATGCACTTGTGTGGGGGTAAAAAGGTTGATACTTCGGTGCAATCCAACCAAGGGTTTTCGTATGGAGCGGTGGAAGATATTCCGATGATCGCCCGTCAAGGATGGCTATTTGATATTCCGGGGTATAGGGGCGTGGAAGAATTAGGCAGAGAGGAATATATCTTTCGGGCAGAGTTAGAACGCATGGAGAAAGAGTTAAACTTAGCGCCCAAGCCTGGCGATGTGGTTTTAATTCGAGTGGGTACTGACCTAAGCTGGCATGATGAAATTCGCTACATGGAATCAGCAGGGATGGCTCGAGACGCTGCGCTTTGGGCTGCTGATAGAAAAGTCTTGGCGGTGGGCGCGGATAATATGTCGTGGGAACCTAATGGCGCAATTGATTCGGAATTGGGTTCGCTGCCTTGCCATCTAGAGCTTTTGGCACGCAGAGGCATTTACATCATCGAGAATTTAAAACTGGATGAATTGGCAAAAGATAAGGTTAGGCAGTTTTTGTTTATCTGTCTGCCATTGAAATTGATCGGGGCTACAGGTTCGCCTGTGCGGCCTATTGCCTTGGTGTGAAATTACTTTATTGTGCATTGAAGAGAATTGTGATTAACAAGGAGAGAAATTATGTCTGGACCTTACATGCCCATGGATCGAAGAAAAGTTCTGGCGGGATCAGCGATGGCTGCAACAGCATTGCTTACCGGCGCGGGAAAAGAAGAAGCTGCGGTTGCGAAGCCCAGGCGCTATGCGATGAAAAAGTCGATCAACCTTTGGGCGTTTCCCTACCCCGAGAAAATGAATCTGGAGCAGTGCCTTCGCTTGGCTAAGAGTGCTGGATTCGATGCGGTTGAGTTGAACTATGATCTCGATAATGATCTTTCTCCTAAATCTGGCGCCAAGGAATATGCTGCGATTCGTGCGCTTGCAGACAAGATTGGTATTCAGATCAGCGGGCTTTGTTCCTTTCTTTTCTGGCCCTACCCTCTTACTGCGAATGACAATGCCAAAAGAGCCAGAGGTTTTGAACTTGCTGCAAAAATGACCCAGGCTGCGCATGACCTTGGTGTGGAAAATCTGTTAGTGGTTCCCGGAGCGGTTAACATTCCTTGGCGCACCGATTACGAACCTGTTCCTAATGATGTTTGCGACAAGCGGGCTCGCGAAGCCGTCGCCAAGCTTTTACCCAATGCTGAAAAATTGAAGGTGAAGCTTAATATTGAGAACATCTTTTTTAATGGCTACCTGATGACCCCAGGTGAAATGATCGACTTCGTGGATTCCTACAAATCCGAGTATCTGAAGGTTCATTTCGATACAGGCAACATCATGATGTTCCAATTCCCCGAGCATTGGATCAAGATGCTAGGGAAGCGCATTCAAAATGTTCACCTCAAGGAGTACACCAAGAAGGGGACTGATTATTCTTTGGAAACTTTCAGGCCCTTGCTTGATGGCACTACCAACTGGCCCGCAGTGATGGAATCCTTTGAGCAAACGGGCTATAGGGGTTATCTCACCTTTGAATATTTTCATCCGTACAGCCATTTTCCAGAAGCTTTGATCTATCAGACTGCAGATTCCCTCGACCGTCTTTTGGGAATTAAGTAAGCTGTCTATCGAGGCTTTGATTGGTAATTAAGAATGAGGTTAGACTAATGAGTGCGAATTCAAGAAAAGAACAGATTATAGAAATGCTTAAAGATGAGCCCCATGATTCATTCCTGCTTTATGGCCTAGCCATGGAGCACCAGAGTGCTGGCGAAGAAGAGCAGGCGTTGAAAGTGTTTGGCGATTTAATGGAATCGAACCCTGATTATCCCCCTGGGTATTTGCAGGCGGGGCAGTTGCTTGCCCGAATGGGCAAAGAGGCGCAGGCCAGAAGTGTGTATGAAAAAGGCATCCAAACCGCCAAGAAAGTGGGGGATGGCCATGCTGCAGGAGAAATGGAAAGTTTCCTATCTCTTCTCGATTAAGTTTCTGTTAAAATCTTGGAGTCAGATTTGTGGAGTCTTCAAACATAAAGGAGCATTGAAATGAAGGTTTTGATTTTTAGAACACTAGCTGCATCTTTTCTTGCCTTGGCATTTACTGTTGTTGCAATTGCACAAGAAGGCAAAGGCACCCCGATCACGATTGATGGATTAAAATCGGTTACCCCCGCAGAATGGAAAGAAGAGGCCCCAAGCAACAAAATGCGCTATGCACAATTTGTTCTGCCCAAGGTTGCAGGCGATGCCAAAGATGGCGAAATAGTTATTTTCAAGGGCCTTGGTGGTTCAGGAAAAGCAAATATCGATCGCTGGAAAGAACAGTTTTCTACTAACGATGGTGGCAAACTAGGCGAAAAGGATTTCAAGATTACTGAAATCAAAGTTGCAGGAAAGCCAACCATGTATCTGGATGTGAAGGGTGCTTACAAGTATAAGGCTGCACCGTTTGATCCTAATTCTAAAACTGTGCTGATGGAAAACTCCCGGATGTTGGCAGCCCATGTTGATGCCAACGATATTTATCACATTAAATTTACCGGGCCAGCAAAGACTGTCGAAAAGTACCGCGATGGTTTTGAAAAATGGCTTGCGAACTTCAAGTAAGCTTGTTTTCTTTAATCTGATGATCACCAGAGCGGCACGGGTTATACCTGCCGCTCTATTCTTTTTAAGGTTGCAACATTGCAGGATATATTCTTCAAGTACGAACTGCCCGCAGAATTAATTGCGCAACACCCGCCGCAAAAGCGTGAACAATCCAAGTTAATGCTCGTGGATCGAAAAACATCTAGCATCACCCACCACTCTTTTTCTGATCTTCCCAAATTTTTAAGAAAAGATGATTTGCTGGTGTTGAATGATACCCAGGTGGTAAAAGCCCGATTGTATGGCAAACGCAAAGCAACCGGCGGCAAATGGGAAGGGTTGTATCTAAAGACTTTGGAAAATGGCTTATGGGAGATGATGAGTTATACGCGGGGTTGGCCATTGCCTGGCGAAACCATCACGGTTGAACCTGGGCCCTTGGAGTTGTTGTTGGTGCAGAAAAATGCAGGTGGGATCTGGCATGCAAAACCTAGTATAGAAGGGGATGCGCCTGCGATTCTTGAAGCACATGGAAAGGTTCCATTGCCTCCTTATATTCGTAAAGGCAAAGCTTTGGAGGAAGATACGCAAAGGTATCAGACGATTTATGCAAAGCATCCGGGTGCGGTAGCTGCACCCACCGCAGGCTTGCATTTTACTGAAGAACTTTTCGCAACCCTTAAGGCCATGGGTGTTGATAAATCGTTTGTTACCTTGCATGTCGGGCCTGGCACTTTCAAACCATTACCTGAAACGCTTCCAGAAAACTATCAGGTTGACCCGGAGTTTGGTGAGCTGCCTCAAGCCACCGTGGATGCTTTGAATAAAACTAAAAGTATTGGGGGACGGGTGGTTGCAGTGGGCACCACTTCCACAAGATTAATGGAAAGTGCTGTTTCTCAAAAGGGGCTGAACCCATGGCAGGGCTGGGCAGATTTAACCATTGATCCCGCTTATAACTTTAAAGTGATTGATGTATTAATTACCAACTTTCATTTGCCTTGCTCCACTTTGCTTTTGCTTGTTGGCGCATTTGCAGGTTGCGATTTAATCCGCAAAGCCTATGAGGAAGCCATTAAAAATGAGTATCGTTTTTTTAGTTATGGCGATGCCATGATTATTGTTTAATGTTTTCAAGTCAGTGTTATTAACATTTGCAAAAGGAAGATGAATCATGAAGAAGATAAGCGTTTTAGTTTTATTGCTGGTGGGAACAATTGCATTGGCTGCAGATTACACCAAGGATAATGTCGAGGTGATCAAGGCGAAGGTTCAAAAAGGCGAAGTGGTTTTGATTGATGTGCGCGAGAAAAATGAATGGGATGAGGGGCATGTTTTAGGGGCCAAGCTTCTTTCATTAAGCAAGATTTCAAAGGGTGCTACCAAGGAAGAAATAGAATCTGTTGTGGGTAAAGATAAAGTTGTTTACCTGCATTGCAAGGCGGGGGTTAGGTGCATGAAAGCCGCTGAAATACTCGAAAAACAAGGGTTTAAAGTACAGGCGATAGATCTTCCGGTAGGGGAATTAATCAATTCACTTGGGAAGGCAAAGTAATTGTGCAGGTTGTTTTTCTTGGACTCTTACCCCTTGATGGCTTAGCTTTACGACATAGACATTTTTTTACTATGGAGGTTTCAATGATTCGAATTAGTCTCTCTATTCTTTTTTCTGCTTTTGCGATTTCCTCTGCCATTGCTGCAGAGCCCACAAAAGACTATTTCTTTCAACCAAAGGATCGGATCGTATTTCTTGGCGATAGCATCACCGAGCAATACCAGTATTCCAATGCGATTGAATTGTATTTGACCACCCGTTTTCCTGATGCCAACTTTTTCTTTTTAAATGCTGGTATCGGTGGTGATACCGCCAACGGGGGATCTAACCGTTTTAAAAATCATGTGTTGGATGAAAAGCCTACGAAGGTGACCATCAATTTTGGCATGAACGATGGCGGGTACGGCAAGTTCAATCCCCAGTCTAATAAAGTGTTTGTTGAAAAGACTGCACTCATGCTAGATATGGCAACTAAGGCTGGCGTAAAAGTTGCGTTGCTTTCGCCCAATGCTGTTGACCCCCGCAACAAATCCAATGGGGTTGAATATGTTGAAACCCAGAAGCAATTTTATGCTCCGTTGAAAGATATTGCTGCCAAGTTTGAATTCCCATTTGTGGATCAGTATGCAATCACTCGGGCAGCACAGGATAAAATGCTTGTTGATGATCCTAAGGCTGAAAAAGCAAAGCCTTATCCAGATGGTTTTCATACTGCAGCCCCTGGTGGGATGCTCATGGCTCATGCAATCCTTACTGGGTTAAAGTCACCCGCATTAGTGAGCGATGTTTCGTTTGATGCTGCTAGCAAAAAAGTTACCGGCAAGAATTGCACAGTAACTGTAGTTGATGGGGATGCCATTAGTTTTGAACGCAAGGACGAAGCTTTGCCTTGGGCTGTGCAGAAGGATTGGTTGCCCATGCTTCCCTATACCAATGAGCTTAAAGATTTGAATTGGTATGGTTTGCAGGTAACTGGCCTTAAGGAAGGCAGTTATGCAGTTAAGATTGATGGCGTTGAAGTTGCGAAGTTTTCGGGTGAAGAACTTGGCAAGGGTGTTAACCTTGGGAACCTTACTGCTGGTCCGATTTGGGATCATGCAGATAAGGTATACAAGGCTATTGAAGCCAAGAACCGAATTGTACAAGGTCGGTTTAGGGGTGTAATCCTTGCGAATGTTCCCGAATGGCTAGCTGATGTTGCAAAGGAACGAAAGCCGATGGAGTTGGAAAAACGCATGGCTCAAATTGTTGAAGCACAGAAAGCTGTCAACGAATTGGTAAAACCAAAGAGCCATAAATGGGAAGTTGTTGCAGCCAAGTAATGCTGCGATAAAGGTGTAAATAATAAGAAGGGGCTTGAAGGTAAACTTCAGGCTCCTTCTTTCATTTGGCGAGATTGTTATACTGTTTGCAATCGTTTGTTGCATGTGCTAGCTTAAGAATTGTGTATCAATCCTGCCTTTGTTTTAAATATTATTTATCCCGCTATTAATTCGTTTATTGGAGTAGTGCATCATGAGATTCATCCCCGCAACTTTGGTCGCGATGCTTGGTTTGCTTTTAATTTCTTCCAATGAAACCAAGGCGCAAAATGCTACACCTATTCGTGCTGGTATGATCGGGCTTGATACCTCGCATGTTCCAGCGTTTGCGAAATTATTCAACGGGCCAAAGGCTGTGGGGGATCTTGCTGGAATCAAAATCGTTGCAGCCTACCCCGGTGGTACAGACTTCGGCCCAAGTAAGACTCGGGTCGCAAAATTCACCGAGGATATCCGTGGAATGGGAATCGAAATCGTTGATACCATTCCCAAGTTGCTTGAAAAAGTCGATGTTATATTCTTGGAAAGTGTTGATGGGCGTATTCATTTACAGGAAGCAATACCTGTTATCAAGGCAGGCAAACCATTGTTCATTGATAAGCCTGCAGCAGGTTCCCTTGCAGATGTAATTGCAATCTTTGATTTGGCAAAGCAGAACAAAGTGCCTTGCTTTTCAAGTTCTTCAGTTCGTTTTGGTGCTGGTTTGCAGGAGTTGAAAAAGAATGAGTCTCTCGGTGAAATTGCAGGTGCAGATACTTGGGGGCCTTGTTCTTATCAAGAAGGTACACCTGATTTATTCTTTTACGGAATCCATGGTGTGGAAGCTTTGTACACGCTTATGGGTACCGGATGCGAAACGGTTGTGCGAACCCAAGCTGCCGATGCCGATATTGTTACAGGAGTTTGGAAGAATGGCAGAGTAGGAACTTACCGCGGATTGCGAAAGAACAAAGCTGATTTTGGTGCGGTGGCTTTTGGTACCAAGGGTATCGCCCCGATGCTTAAAGGAGATGGTTATGAACCCATGTGCCGTGAGATTGCAAAGTTCTTTAAAACTAAGGTCGCTCCTGTCAGCCCGGAAGAAACCATTGAGATTTTTGCCTTCATGGAAGCCGCAGATGAAAGCAAGCGCAATGAGGGCAAACCTGTTGCAATCAAGGATGTGATGGCCAAGGCCAAAGCACAAGCTGCAGGCAAAAAGTAAAAACCTTTTGTATGACCCCTCGTCGAAAATAGAACATTAATCATTGTTATTTTGGAATTACCAGGAGCAGACATGAACTCGATTACCCGCAGAATTTTTCTTGAAGATACCATGCTAGCTTCTGCCGCCCTTGCTGCAGCAGCGACTCCCCTTGCAATTCATGCCCAAGAGAAATCTACGGGTAAGCCTTCCAACAAAGTTCGGGTTGCAATTCTGGGTAATCGCATTCGGGGTAAGCAACATGCCGCAGAGTTGGCTAAAGTTCCAGATGTTGAAATAGCTTATTTGTGCGACCCTGATACTTTACTTTCAGCAGAGCTTGCTGCCATTGTTGAAAAACAGCAGGGCAGCGCACCTAAAACAACGCAGGATATGCGCAAGGTTTTCGATGACAAATCCATTGATGCAGTGTTTATCGCAACCCCAAATCATTGGCATGCCCTTGCTGCAATTTGGGCCATGCAGGCAGGCAAAGACGCTTATGTCGAAAAACCTGTAAGCCATAATATCAGCGAGGGCAGGCGTATTGTTCAGGTCTCACGCAAGACCAATCGCATATGCCAGGGCGGTACTCAGAATCGTTCCAACATGGCCCTTGCCGAAGCTGTTGAATACATGAAGGCGGGGAAACTTGGAGAAGTCAAACTTGCCCGCAGTATCATCTATGGTGGTAGAGGTTCCATTGGGGCCAAGGGTAAGTACGAAGCACCAAAAAATGTCGATTATAATCTTTTCATGGGCCCTGCTGTTCTTGAGCCACTTACCCGCAAAAATCTTCATTATGATTGGCATTGGGATTGGAACACAGGCAATGGCGAACTAGGTAATAACAATATTCATTCCATTGATATTTGCCGTTGGGGTTTGGGCCTTGATGGCCTTTGTAATTCTGCAATCAGTTATGGTGGCCGGTTTGGTTATGTTGATGCGGGCCAGACTCCTAACACGCAGGTTTGTATTTTTGATTATGGTAACAAAACGATTGTTGCAGAAACGCGTGGTTTAAAGAGCGAACAATATAGAGCAGGGTTCACAGGAGGCTGGTTGTTTCATGGCGCGGAAGGTTCCATTGCGGGAAATTCCTTGTTCGATAAAGAAGGCAAAATGGTCAGCACTTTTACCGCTAAGCGTAAGAGCGAAAACCACTTTGCAAACTTCATCGATGCGGTGCGTAGTAGAAAAAGAGAGAACCTTAATGCAGAGATTCTAGAAGGGCATCTTTCGACAGCCTTGTGCCATATTGGTAATATCTCTTGGAGATTGGGGCAGGAAAGTTCTGTTGCGGAAGTGCGCGAACAAGTTGCGAAAATGAAAGTTCACGACAATGTTGGTGAAACATTGGATCGCACCCTGAAGCATCTGGGCGATAACAAGGTGGATTTGGAAAAGAGCAAAATGACTTTGGGCGTGAAGCTTGATGTATCACCAAAAAGCGAAGAATTCGTGGGTAATGCGCAGGCGAATAAGTTTCTTACCCGTGAATATCGCAAGCCCTTTGTCGTGCCCACAGAGATGGAAATCTAAGCTTTGTAAAATCATTAAGCAGTAAGTTGTTTCGTAGAGGTGATTGGGCCACGAAGAAAATATGTAGGCATCGGCCCTTTCCCTTTTACTTCAATGATACCCCTACTTTCAAATTCAAACTTATCTGCAAGAAGTTTGTAGGTATGATCGCTGACATGGATTTCTCCGGGCAAACCATGGCTTTCCATTCGGGCTGCGGTATTCACGCAATCGCCCCAAAGATCGTAGATGAATCTTGATTTTCCAATCACTCCAGCAACAATCGGCCCGGAGTTTATGCCTATTCGCATTCTCAGTGATTGATTGTTTTTTTGATTAAACTCTGCCAAACCGAGTTTGAAATCCAATGCGAAATTTGCAAGCTGTTCTGCATGATTGTTAATCGGCATCGGCACCCCTGCAGCTACCATGTACGCATCGCCAATCGTTTTTATCTTTTCAACCTTGTGTTTGATTACTAACCCGTCAAATAAAGAAAACAACTTGTCCAGCAGTTCGACCAGTTCAACCGGTGATAGTTTTTCTGACAAGGGAGTAAACCCCATGATGTCAGCGAAAAAAACACTGGCGCAATCAAACCTATC
>CALARU010000234.1 GCA_937888715.1 uncultured Planctomycetaceae bacterium
TGATACCTTTCGGAATAAAGCTTCGCCCCCATTTTGCCCAGATTCATCTTAATTAAGCTTTGGGCTTTGTGTTCTATATATCCCGCCTTGACCTGCTTTTTCCTTTGTTGTTATAAACCTTAATGAATAGTTAACTTCGTTTAGGCATGGATGTCTGAATGGAAGGTAAAGAATAGGGAGTGGTTTCGGATGAAAAAGCCGGACGCCGTACAGCACAGATGGTTCACTTGGCCAGCCTTTTTGGCCTTGATCATTGCGTTTTCAATGGTGGGATTGGCCATTGCTGTAAACCCCAATGAACGCACGGTTAAGCCTGGTCCTAGCCCGCAAGATAAAGACGAAATCAACAAGAAAGACGGCAAAATCTGGGTCCTCGACTTCAAATTTAAAGATCCGAGGCTGGTCAAAGTTGATATCCCGGGGCGTGGCCAGAAAGTGTGCTGGTATCTTTGGTATCAGGTAATTAATAACACGGATAAGCCACGCAGATTTGTTCCAGATTTCGAAATCCGCACAACGGATACCAACACCGTACATAAAGATCAGATTCTGCCTAAAGTTCAAAAAGCGGTTATTAGGCTGGAAGACCCTACTGCAGACCCAGATGATTCAGATTCTGGCTTTTATAAAATCAAGAATTCGGTAACGATTGCCAAGGATGAAATCCCCCCCTCGCAACCCGGTGTGCCCCCTAAAACCGTCACAGGAGTGGCTATTTGGGATGATGTAGACCCCGATGCCAACAGATTTAGCATTTTTATCACCGGATTATCCAACGGATGGGCTGTAACCGACCCCATACCCCCAGATATTGAGCCCGTAGTTCGTCGTAAGACCTTACAGGTCAACTTCAAACGGCTAGGCGACAAGTTCAACCAGAGGAGTGGTGAAATCCAGTTTATACCCCCTGCTAGTTGGATTTATAGGGCTGCTACCATCAAAATTCCGCCCCTTGGCATTGCCAATAAAGATGACGCTGGCAAAAAAGAATAATTCTTGTAGAATACTACTTCTAAATCTTCGTGTTCCTTTCCCACCCAAGCATGGGTCGGAAATTTTTTTTGACTGGAGCTATAAACATGGCACATAAAAAAGGTCAGGGGTCTGTAAAGAACGGTCGCGAATCCAATGCACAGCGCCTTGGGGTCAAAGTTTTTGGTGGCGGCAGCGTGACCATCGGTTGCATTATTCTTAGGCAGCGCGGTACCAAGTTCCATCCTGGTAAAAATGTTCGCAGGGCCAAGGATGATACCCTTTTCGCCATGGCAGATGGCAAGGTTTTCTTTGATCGCGATGGCCGTCGCGTTAATGTTGTTCCCCCAGTTGCTGTTGCTGTTAACTAAAGCACGCTTCTAATGTTTTCTGCACGCCTGCTGGTTTTTACCAACAGGCGTGTTTTTTTATCCCCACCTTAAACCTCATTTCATCTCATGCCTTCTTCACCTCCCAACTTCCAAAACTTTTTAAACCTCGATGAATTCGAATCTGCTGCAAAGCTTTTGCTTTCGCCCATGGCTCATGCTTATTTTTCCGGAGGTGCCTGCGATCAAATCACCCTTCGAGAAAATATCTCTTCCTGGAATACCATCAAGCTTTGGCCCAGAATTTTGCAAGGTGTTGCGACCCCCGATTTAACCACAACCCTCTTTGGCCATTCGGTCGCACTCCCATTTTTCCCTGCGCCAGTTGCCATGCTTAAACTTGCTCACCACCAAGGCGAACTCGCAGTGGCGAGAGCCATGAATCAATTAACCCTGCCTTACTTTGCCAGCACCATGGCGACCACCTCTTTGGAGGATGTTGCCCAAGAAACCAAAAGTACCACAGCCTATTTTCAGCTCTATTGTTTTAAAGACCTCGCACTTACCAAATCATTGATTCAACGAGCAGAGCAAGCAGGATACAAAGGCTTGGTGGTTACTGTAGATGCTCAAATCTTGGGAAAAAGAGAAGCTGATATCAGGCATCAGTTTCATTTGCCCGCCCCTCTGAAACTTGAAAATCTTGATTATCAATCCAACCTCGCACTTCATGCTGCGAAAGGTTCGGGTGCAGAGCGTGTTTCCGCTCACTTTGATACCTCGTTGGATTGGAAATCGCTTGAAGCCATCCTTGCAGAGACTAAGCTTCCATGGGCTATCAAAGGGGTATTGCATCCTGAGGATGCAGCTATTGCAGCAAGCCTTGGCGCTAAAGCCATCTTCATTTCTAACCATGGTGGCAGGCAGCTTGATGGGGTTCCGACCGCACTTGAGGTACTACCTATGTTTGCCAAAGTTCTAAAAGGGAAAACGGAACTCTTTGTTGATGGTGGCATTCGCAGAGGCACGGATATTATTAAAGCAATTCTTCTAGGCGCAAATGGGGTTCTTATTGGGAAGCCGATGGTTTGGGCACTTGCAGTTGGCGGGGAAGCGGGCGTTTTGAAGATGATGCAAATCCTTGAAGAGGAGTTGCGTTTGGGAATGTGCTTGCTGGGTTGCTCCTCCCTAAAAAATCTCGATGATCGATATTTGTTTAACCGCTAATGTTTGCTAGGTAAGATGCTCATTCTTTATTGATTACAAGAATGTTAGAAATGCTTTACAATCTGAAACTCTTCGTAAGATTCTAGTTAACGGATAAAAAGCAATTATGAAAGATTCAAATTTATTTACGATGACCGAGCGCCTACTTGCAGCAAGGGAACGCCCAGCACGAAAACCGGTGATGTATCAGCGCTGGGAAGATTTATTCTTTCTGCATTGGGAATGCCCTGTTGATTTGTTGCAGCCGTTGCTACCTTCAGGCCTTACTATTGATACCTATGAGGGTGTTGCGCATATCGGTATTGTTGGTTTTCAAATGTGTGGTGTGCGGCCTGCGGGATTACCCGCTTTGCCTTGGCTTTCAGCGTTCAATGAACTCAATGTCCGGCTTTATGTCCGGGATGCCTCGGGTGAACCTGGGGTGTACTTTCTTTCACTTGATTGTGATCGTGGCCCAGCGGTTCTGCTTGCCCGTAGTTTTTTCTCTCTCTCTTACGAGTTTGCAAAATTTACCGTGCGCCCTGGATTTCAGATGGACTGTATCCGAAATACCCAGAAGCAGACAGCATCTTTTTCTTGGCAAGGGATTGGTTCTCCGAAACCCTCTCTGCCTGGTTCACTCGAGTTTCACTTGGTAGAGCGATATAGCTTTTTTACCAAGCACCGCAACCGCTTGCTTCGTGGCCAGGTTTATCATTCCCCTTACGAGATTTGCACGGCTGTTGCAACCCAATGGAGCGACCTTCCCTTGGTCTGGGATGGCTTGCCTCCTATTGCTCGTCCGCCCGATCTTGTGCATTGCAGTCGTGGCGTGAAAGTGGAGGCCTTTGGTCTTGTGCCAGCCTTTGAGTAAAAGTGCAGGAGTCGCTAATCTTGGAATGGAAGGATTAAATAAAGCCCCCAGCGAAAGGTGGCACAGGGGGAATCATTCTCTTTTCGATACTATTTTGCATATCTTCTAGTAAAACTTCTGGTAATCCAAGTAAGCGTAACTCCGGATGATAATACCTAGTCTTCCGGGTTTTCATTAAGTAAAGATCCGGTGGAATTAACCCGAAATACTTACTTTACCATTTTTATCTTTATAAAAGCTTTAACTACAGTGATAATGTGCATTATGAAAAATTCACTTTTATTTATGATGGTCGCAATAGTTACTATTGGCTTTTGCGATAAGGCAACTGCCAAGCCGATCAAAGTTTTTATCCTCGCTGGCCAATCAAACATGGAAGGTGCGGGCGCTATAAAGTCGGAGCCGCAGCGTAACGGTGGTAAAGGCTCGCTGGAATATCTTGTGAAGGATGCGGCCACTGCCAAACAGTTTTCTACCCTTGTTGATTCGTCCAAGAATTGGCGTACTCGGGATGATGTATTTATTAGTTATCTTGATCGCAAGGGCCCCCTCACGGTTGGGTTTGGATCAAAAAAAGAAACAATAGGGCCCGAACTTGGTTTCGGCTGGGTGGTGGGTGATGCCATCGAAGAACCGGTTTTGCTCATCAAATGTGCGTGGGGTGGCAAGAGCCTTGCAGTTGATTTTCGCCCGCCTAGCGCAGGCAAACTTCCTTACTCACTAGGAGAGAAAACCAATGCTGAGATTGCAAAAGACCCGGCCATCTTGGGTAAATACTATCGTGAAACACTGGCGCTAACCAAATCTGCTCTCGCTAACATCAAAGATCTTGTTCCAGGCAGTGATGGTGAATATGTGATTGTTGGCTTTGGCTGGCACCAAGGTTGGAACGATCGTATTAGCGATAATTTTAACGCAGAATATCAAAGTAACATGGCCCACTTTATTCGCGATATCCGCAAAGACCTTGGCGCTCCTAAGATGCCTTTTGTCATTGCGGAAACCGGCATGACTGGCCCCGAGGAAAAGCATCCACGCGCCCTTTCACTTATGAAGGCACAAGCCGCTGTTGCAGAGCAGTCCGAATTTAAAGGCAATGTGGCCTTCGTCGGCACTAAAAGTTTCTGGCGCACAAAGGAACAGTCACCCAGTGGGCAGGGCTATCATTGGAATTCGAATGCCGAGACTTATTATTTGATAGGCGAATCCATGGGCAAGGCGATGATCAAGCTGTTATCACCCGGCAAGAATTAAAACTCATGCTGCGAATGGGGAAATCATTCTCTTTTCGATACTATTTTGTATTTCTTCTAGTAATCCAAGTAAGCGTAAACTCCGTATAATAATAACTAGTGTGCCATGGGCTTTCATTAAGTAAAGATCCGGTGGAATCACCCCGGTTATGCTTGGAGTCAACCCCTTGATTATTATCTATCGCTATCTGTTTTCAGTGGGTCTGCTATTGGGCATTGCGATATGTCTGGTGGGCTGTGATCAAAAAAAGATGGCGCCGCCAGTATTTCCACCTCCGGTGGTAAGCATTACAAAACCAGTTCTCTACACTGTTCAAAATTACCACGAATACAACGGCAACCTGGACGCTATCGAAACAGTTCATATTAAAGCTCGTGTAAAAGGGTTTCTTAATGAGATAGCCTTTACCGAAGGCGAGGAAGTTAAAAAAGGAGCCCTGCTTTTTAAGATCGACCCCCGCGAACATTCTGCAGCAGTGAAAAGAACCGAAGCTGATCTTCGTAAAGCTACCACCGAGTTTGAAAGGTATCGATCCGAGGCAGATCGAGGCAGCAGGCTTGTTGGCACGCGAGCGGTTGGCACTGAAGATTTTGAGCAACGGGTTGCAGTTCGTGATACTGCTGCAGCAACCATGTTGCAGGCTCAGGCAGCCTTGGAGGGTGCGAAGCTTCAACTCAGCTTTGCCGAAATTTATTCTCCTATTAATGGGCAGATCGGGCGTGCCTTGGTAACTCGAGGAAATCTTGTAGGTCAAAATGAAGCAACCTTGCTTACCACCATAGTCAGCATGGATCCGCTGTTTGTATATTTCGATATTCCGGAGCGCGATCTTGTTCAATTTCAGCGTGCCCGTCATGCAGGTAAACAAGCTGATGTTCTTAGTGGCTTGCTTCCCCTCGAAGTTGGTGTGACCAGCGATGAAGGATATCCCCATGCTGGCAAAATTGACTTCCGAGAAAATAAGGTGGATATCGGTACTGGCACAGTGCGGATGCGAGGCCGTATCCCTAATCCGCGCATTCTACCTGGCAACACCCATCTTCTATACCCCGGCCTTTATGCTAGGGTTCGTGTTCCTTCAGGTGATCCCCGATCGTTGCCTGCAATCCCTGAAGATGCTTTGATGACTGGGCAGGAAGGCCGGTTTGTTTATGTGCTGGGTGAAGGTGATATTGTGCAAAAGCGAACCGTGCAAGTTGGCCCGCAAATTTATAAAGGTGCACCATCCGGTACTGCGAAATCTCAGGGCTGGACTTTGTTCGCTCCTGCCACTACCCCCGAAGGTAAGGATCAGGTTATTCAATTGCCTGCTGTGATTTCAATTGAAACTGGCTTAACTATTAATGATCGAGTTGTGGTTAATGGCTTGACCAAGGCCCGACCTGGTACGCCGGTTGCTCCCTTGGCTTTCGAGCTTAAGCTACCAACACCTGCAGGCGCCAAATAATTCATAACCGCATCGCAGGATTTTAGAGTACCTCATGCTTTCAAAGTTCTTTATCGATCGACCTGTTTTTGCCAATGTTATTGCCATCGTTACCATTCTTCTCGGAATAGTGGCGCTTTATCGATTGCCCGTCGAACGCTATCCTGCAATCGTTCCCCCAACCGTAGTCGTGAGTGCTGCATACCCAGGCGCCAATGCAAAAGTTGTTGCCGATACTGTCGCTGCGCCCATCGAGCAACAGGTTAATGGCGTCGAAAATATGATGTACATGACTTCCACAAGTTCTTCCGATGGCACCTATGCTCTGACAATTACCTTCGAAATTGGAACAAATCTGGATGATGCCCAAGTGTTGGTTCAGAACCGGGTGGCGATTGCCCAACCCAGTCTTCCCGAAGAAGTTCGCAGGCAGGGCTTATCGGTTAAGAAGCAATCCTCGAATATTATCATGGCAGTTACTCTGACATCCCCCAGCAAGAAATTTGATGGGTTGTTTTTGTCTAATTATGCAACTCTGCGTTTACGCGATGAACTAAGCCGGGTGGATGGCGTTGGGGAAGTACTGGTGCGTGGCGTTGGCGCTTATGCCATGCGCATCTGGCTGGATCCAGACAAGCTTGCATCTCGGCAGTTGACAACACAAGATGTAACTGCGGCATTGGCGAGGCAGAATGTTCAGGTGGCAGCGGGGCAGGTTGGTCAACCACCCAGCCCTGATGGCCAGCGCTTTCAAATGACCGTGACCACTCTGGGCAGGCTTTCCGATCCAAATCAATTCGAAGGTATTGTTATTAAGGCAAGCGCTTCTGGGCAGATGGTTTATTTGCGTGATGTTGCACGGGTTGAACTTGGTGCGCAAAACTACGACTCTTATGCTTCCCGTAATGGCATGGATTCCGCCAACATGCTTGTCTACCAACTACCCGGCTCCAACGCCATCGATGTTGCCCGCTCGGTTCGTGTTGCGATGGAAAAGATCAAGCCCACCTTGCCCGAAGGGTTGGAGTACAGCATTCCGTTTGATACGACCAAATTTGTCGAGGCTGCTATTCGTGGCGTTTACACCACTTTAATCGAAGCAGGGCTTTTAGTATTGATCGTGATCTTAGTGTTTCTGCAAAGTTGGCGGGCCCTTTTGATTCCTGCTACCACTGTCCCTGTAACCATTATTGGTGCGTTTGCATTCATGCCCCTCTTGGGCTTTTCCGTTAACATGCTTACTCTTTTCGGATTGGTTCTTGCCATCGGTATTGTTGTTGATGATGCAATTGTAATTGTTGAAAATGCCACCCACCATATCGAACGAGGCTTGTCCCCACGCGATGCCACCATCAAAGCAATGACCGAGGTAACAGGCCCAGTCATTGCAATCACTTTGGTATTGATGGCAGTGTTTTTGCCAACAGCTTTTCTGGGCGGAATCACAGGCCAACTTTATCGCCAGTTTGCCCTTACTATTGCTGCCACCGCTTTCATTAGCGCGGTAAATGCCCTTACTCTAAAGCCAGCACAATGCGCCACTTATCTTAGGCCCTATTCAGGGAAGAACTTTTTCACCCGAGTGTTTGATTTCTTCTATAAGCCCTTGGAATGGTTCTATTCCTGCTGTATTAGCCAATTGTTGCGTGTATGGTGGTTGGTGCTGATTGTTTTTGTAGGCATTGCGATCTTCACAGGCTGGTGGTATCAGAAAACACCTACAGGGTTTCTGCCTACGGAAGATCAAGGGTATGTCATTATTGCAGTTCAGTTGCCCGATGCTGCATCGCTTGATCGAACCCGTGAAGTTACAGAGCGGATGAGCAAAATATTTGCCAGCACCCCAGGTGTGGAACATTGGTTCGTACTGGGCGGGTTTTCTTTGCTAGATGGAACCAATGCCTCGAATGGTGCAACCGCATTTGCTGCCTGGTCCGATTGGTCTAAGCGAACAACACCAGACCTATCGCAAGAATCACTGGTTGCTCGATTACAAAAAGAGTTTGCCCAGATGCAGGAATCTTTTATTCTGGTTTTGGTGCCTCCCTCAATTCAAGGGTTGGGCGTTGCAGGTGGGTTTCAAATGCAGATTGAAGATCGTGAAGGCGTTGGGCCTGAAATTCTTCAAGAACGCACTCAAGCCGTTATTGATGAAGCAAGAAAATCACCCGAAATCGGAGGCGCTTCCAGTTCCTTCCGGGCTGGTGTTCCCCAACTTTATTTGAACATCGATCGTGTTAAAGCTGAGCGTATGGGCGTGATGCTTAGCGATGTTTTTGCAACGCTTCAAGCAAACCTTGGCTCGGTTTATGTTAACGACTTTAATAAATTTGATCGTACTTATCAGGTAAGGGTTCAGGCTGATGCCCGATTCCGTTCCGATCCTTCAAGGCTTAGGCGTTTGGAAGTTCGTAATCGTACGGGCCAGCGTGTTCCTTTGGCCACCCTGCTCACACCCGAGACCAGAATCGGGCCGCAATCCATCATCCGATATAATTTGTACCCAACCGCCTCTATCAATGGTGGCGCTGCTCCGGGGGTTAGTTCGGGCGAGGCGCTTAAGGTTATGGAATCTGTTGCTGCTAAAGTTCTTCCACGCTCCATGGGTTTTGATTGGACTGGCATTGCCTACCAAGAAAAGCGAATCAGTGGCGAGGCGGTCTTTGTTTTCGCCCTTGCTGTGTTGTTGGTTTATCTAGTGCTGGCTGCGCAATACGAAAGCTGGTTACTTCCCCTAGCGGTGATTTTGGTTGTTCCCCTTGGAATTTTTGGCGTGGTAGCTGCGGTTAATTTCACGGGTACGGATAATAACATGTACACGCAGATTGGTGTGGTGTTGATTATCGCCTTGGCTTCGAAGAATGCAATTTTGATCGTCGAGTTTGCCCGTGAGTTACGACTTCAAGGAAGATCGATTCATGAAGCTGCGATTGAGGCTGCAAGAATGCGTTTTCGACCTATCCTCATGACGAGTTTTGCTTTCATCATGGGTGTGTTGCCTTTGGTCTGGGCGACTGGCGCTGCTGCTGCAAGTCGAAGGGCATTAGGCACCGCGGTTTTCGGTGGTATGATAACCTCGACCGTGCTTGCGGTTTTCTTTGTGCCTGTGTTTTATGTTGCGATTCAGAAATTGATTGAGCTCTGGAATGGCCCGCCCAAGTTCATTTCTGCAGAAGAATTGCACCCATCTGTTTAAGATGGGTGTGTAGAATCAAGACTTTTATTACTAACGGAGAGGGGGGGATTTGAACCCCCGATACCCTTGCGAGTATTTCAGTTTTCGAGACTGACGCATTCAGCCGCTCTGCCACCTCTCCAAACTCCAACCACTTCATTCCTAAGTTCCTATCTTACAAGAAGAATGTGGCAAAGGCGATAATGTTTTAACCCGTTCTCCATGGATGATGGCAAACGGGTTTTATTATCACACTGCAATATCTAGCAATTGCGCTTGTTATTTTAACTCTTTGATTCTGATCCTGCGGTATTCCATTTGACCACGATCCGCTTCAAGGCCGATAGGGCCTGTCATTGGTAGTTCATTTGGAAACTTTAATTCTTCGCCGTTGCAGGTGCAGGTTGCGACTTTTCCTTTTACAATCACTTCGATTTCGTTCCAATCCTGCGCCTTGTACTTCTTCAAATCTTTGTAGGGGCCAGCAACAAGGTAATCTCTGCATTGTAGTTGTGGCTTACGGATGAAGACGCCGCTGTCTGCGTTTACTTCAGCACGGAATTCCAACTTCAAATGGAAGTCGGTTGGGAATTCCTGCACAGTCCACATTTGCGCGGTGCCCTTGCCAGGATTGACGATGATTTTGCCATCTTTTGCGGAGTAACGGCCATCGCTTGCATTGGCTTTGCCATCGAATGCAGGGCCATTGCTGTAACGCCAGCCGGTTAGATCTTTGCCATTTAGCAATAGCTTGAATCCTGGTTCGAGAACGAATCCAGCGTCTGCCTGGGATATAGCAAGGCTGAGGGTTAAAGTGATAAGAGTTGCGTTCATCGGTCTGGTTCTCCTGGTGGAAGTTTCTGGTCAGCTTTCAACCGAGTTTAGGGTTTGGTGAAAGCCACACGGGGTTAAATAGTTCGTTCAATTACAGTATCTTTGGTGAAGGTGGTAAGCCATCATAAAATTTTAATTCTTGAAGTGTAACTAAAGGCGGGCATGGCAGCAGAAGCAGAAGATTATCCACAGAAGGAAGAATAAGCAAAAGCAGAAGCATTTGCCACGGATTAACACGGAATTTCACGGAAGGAAGCAGAAGAAGAATTAGCCACGGAAACATAACTCATCTTTTAGAGATGGAAGCGTGAGCGAAAGTTGTACTCATTCCTTCCTCCGTAATTTGTCTTCCCTGAAAAACTCCAAAGCCAAGAATCTTTACCGCGAAGACGCAAAGAACGCTAAGAAGCAGCAGATAAGTCCGGATTTCTTGTCTTCCTTTGCGCTCTTTGCGTCTTCGCGGTGAGAATGCCTTTATTCTTCTAAGAATCTTTACCGTAAAGACGCTTGGCAACTTACCCGCGCTAAGAAGCAGCAGAAATTCTTGGCCTTTGATTTCCTGGCTTGGTTGTTCTACCTTGGGGGTTTTCAGTGAAGATTAATTATTACCGTCGCTCACGCATCCGGCTCTGAAAGACATTTATGCACCCGGCATTACAAAATAATTGTGGGTAAGAGTGAGCACTGCGGTGGATGGGAAGCAATAACCGCCACGAAAAATACAACCAACCCATTTCAATGTGTGGGCATTAGGGCAA
>CALARU010000235.1 GCA_937888715.1 uncultured Planctomycetaceae bacterium
TTTCAAGATACTGCGCAAGCTGTTGTGGATTTGATCGGTTTGGATCGTGGCTTGGTCTTGATGATTAAAAATGGAAGATGGATGGTTCAAGCCCGTTTCCCAGATGACGATATTGAGCATCGTGAATTTAGTATTTCAGTTCTAGATAAAATGGCTAAAGGAAGAAAAACTTTTTATCAAGGCGGAGCAACCCTTCAAAATGATAGTAAAAGTGTAATGGGAATTGAAGCGGTTATCGCTTCACCCATTTTTGATAAAGCAGAAAATGTTGTCGGTGCAATTTATGGCGTGCGTAACAAAATAACTGTGGGTAAGAATATTGAGGTTAATCCACTTGAGGCACAAATCGTCCAACTCTTGGCAAGTTCTGTGGGCGCCGGTCTAGCAAGGCAAGAGCAGGAAGCTGAAGCTGGGCGCTTGCGGGTTCAGTTTGAACAGTTTTTTTCTGTTGATCTTGCCCGCGAATTACAGAAAAACCCCAAGCTTCTTGAGGGGCATGATTCTGAAATCACCGTTCTTTTTACAGATATCAGAGGTTTTTCTAGAATTTCTGAATCCCTTAATCCTAGGGAAACTTGTAGTCTTGTTGCTGATGTTATGGAAGAACTTACCTCTTGTGTCATGGCTTTCGAAGGGGTGGTGGTTAATTATTCAGGCGATGGAATCATGGCGATGTGGAATGCCCCTGCGCCTCAGTCTGATCATGCAATCAAGGCTTGCAAAGCAGCGTTGGCAATGGTTGCTCGGATGCCCGCAGTCCAGGAACGCTGGAAGAATAAGGTTTCACTTCCGGTAAAGGTGGGGATTGGTATCAATACCGGAATGGCTTTGTGTGGAAATACCGGCAGTAAGATGAAATTTCAGTACGGTGCGCTGGGTCATACCGTCAACCTAGCAAGTCGTATTGAAGGCGCTACCAAAGTGATGGGTGTACCTATTTTGATAAGTGGATTTACGAAAAAATTGGTAGGCTCAGCTTTTGCAACTCGAAAATTAAGAAAAATAAGGGTTGTTGGGATTAACGAACCTGTAGATATTTACCAACTTCACGCTGAAGTTTCTTCAATCGAATGGAGAAGTGATGCTGATATTTATGAATCAGCATTAAAACATTACGAAGCCAGTGAATTTGGCCCAGCCTGTAGGGATTTATATCCGCTCATTGCAAATCAAAATGAAAATTATGATACCGCCTCTTTAAGTCTTATGGCAAAATCAATCGAGTACCTTCGTAAGCCACCGCTGCTATCTTTTAATGGCGTAGAAGATCTAGAATCGAAATAGTCAGCAAGTAATTTAAAGCAGGTAAGGAGACCACGCATGTTCCGATGCACACAGTTGGCTTTTGTTGCGGTTTTATCTCTAGTTTTTTTAATGATAAACCCGGGTAATAATTTTAGCGCTGACCCACAAAACGAAGCGTTGCCCGATGATTTAGGAACCAGAAAATTCGGAGCCGATTGGGAATCATTTTTAGGGAAAAATAGCAACAGTTTTTCACCCGAAAAGGGTATTGCCCCATGGCCTGCTTCGGGCCCTAAAATCCTTTGGGGAGCTAGAATGGCAGAGGGCTATTCCATGCCCGCCATCAGTAGGGGCAGGGCCTTCCTTTTTGATCAAGCTAAAGGTACCGCTAGGTTGCGTTGCTGTAATAGTGAAAACGGCAAAGAATTATGGTCGTTTACTTACGATTCTGACTACCAAGATTTGTATGGCTATAGCAATGGCCCACGCTGCTATCCTGTGGTTGATGGTTCGCGCGTTTATATCCTTGGCCCTGAAGGCCTGCTTCATTGCATTAATATTGCCAATGGCAAAGTGCTATGGAAAATCAACACAGTGGCTGATTTTGGTGTGGTCCAAAACTTCTTTGGCGTTGGGAGTACCCCGGCTATCGAGGGGAATTTTCTTTTGGTCCCGGTCGGTGGCAGCCCAAAGGGCAGTGACAAAAATGATTTTACCCAACTTAAGGGCAATGGTAGCGCCTTGGTTGCTTTTGATAAATACACAGGCAAGATTGTTTATCAGTTTTCCGATGAACTTGCCAGTTATTCAAGCCCCCTGATTGCGACAATTGATAATAGGAAATATGGATTGCATCTTGCTAGGGGCGGTCTAATTGGCTTTGAGCCTGCAACTGGAAAGCAGGATTTCTTTTTCCCTTGGCGTTCCAGAACTCTTGAGAGTGTCAATGCTGCAACTCCTGTCGTTGTTGGGAATAAGATTTTTATCTCCGAAACTTATGGCCCTGGTTCCGCATTACTGGAAGTTAACAAGGGTGCAGTTAAGGTTCTTTGGGATGATGAAACCCGGGGACGCGATAAATCCATGCTGGCTCATTGGAATACGCCGATTCATGTTGATGGTTTTATTTATGGTTCGAGCGGTAGGCATAAATCAAATGCTGAACTTCGTTGCATCGAATTAAACACAGGGAAAGTTAAATGGTCGGTGCCAGAACTTACTCGATGTTCTTTGTTGCAGGTGGATGGTCATTTTATTTGTCAGGCAGAGGATGGTATGCTGTATTTAATTAAAATCAACCCTGAAAAGTTTGAGAAGGTGTCTGTCGCTTCGCTCTCCGCCAATGGGGTTTCCTTGCTTCAGGAACCATGTTGGAGTGCACCAGTTTTGGCGCACGGACTATTGTATGTTCGTGGTAGAAATACCCTCATTTGCATTGACCTGATGCAGCAATGATTCAGCCTATTTGCGGTTGGATTTTCACCATACGTACGGTTATAATAATAATTGGTTCTTTTCCCACCTGTTAACCATGGGGTGGTCATGAGTTGGAAAGTTTTTGCTTTATTAGCTCCTTTATTTTTAATTACCTCGTTTAGCCCTGTTTTGGGGGCTGATCAAAGCGAACACGACTTTTTTGAAAACAAAATCCGTCCGCTTTTTGTTAGCTATTGTCATGATTGTCATAGCACATCAAAGAAACAGCGGGGAGGGCTTTTATTAGATTCAAAGCCTTCTGTTTTGAAGGGTGGCGATTCCGGGCATTTATTTGTTGCAGGAAAACCAGAAGAAAGTTTGTTGATTAAGGTTGTGGCCTATGATGATGAAATTAAGATGCCTCCTAAAAGCAAACTTTCTGCTTCCCAAATCGAAGATCTCCGTAAATGGGTAAAAGATGGCGCTTACTGGCCTGTCGAAAAAAATGTTGCTGTAAAAGCAAACACATTTAATATCGAAGAAAGAAAAAAGCAATGGGCTTGGCAGCCATTAAGTAAATCTAACCCGAAATCATTGAGTTCAAATCCGTGGGTTAAATCTTCTATTGATGCCTTTGTGCTTGATAAAATGACCGAAAAAGGTCTGGCCCCTGCAACCCCTGCAGCAAAAGAGGCTTTGATCAGAAGGGCTTATTTTGATCTTATTGGCTTGCCACCTCTGCCTGCAGATACCAAGGCTTTTCTTCAAGATAACTCTCCCAATGCATTCGAAAAAGTTGTTAACAAATTACTAGACTCTTCTTCCTTTGGTGAAAAATGGGCTAGGCATTGGCTTGATCTTGTGCGCTATGGAGATTCTCGCGGACATGAATTCGATGCCTCGATTCCTAATGCTTTTCAGTATCGTGATTATGTTATTCGTGCCTTTAATTCTGATGTCCCCTACAACCAATTTGTCAAAGAGCACCTTGCAGGCGATTTAATCTCTAATCCCAGATTGCATCCTGTTGAAGGTTGGAACGAATCCATCCTAGGTACCGGATTTCTTTATTTAGGCGAGGAAGTTCATTCCCCTGTTGATATTAGGCTTGATCAAGCGGATCGCTTTGATAATCGCATTGATGTAATTGGGAAAACTTTTCTAGGCCTTACCATTGCTTGCGCCCGTTGCCATGACCATAAGTTTGATCCCATTCCTACCAAAGATTATTACTCCTTGTTTGGTTTTCTTTCAAGCAGTCATTATCGTTTGGCCCGTTTTCAGAGCATGGAGAAAAACAAAAAGATTGATCAAAAACTGGCTGTAATAAGAGATAGTTTAGAGCCTCTAATAAAGACAGAACTAAGTGATGCTGTTAAAAATGCTGCAGCTAATTTCCCCGCTTATGCCAAAGCTGCAAGTCTTGTTTACAAACTTGCAAGGGGGCACTCTGTTCTTGGTTCAGTTGACCAAGATATTCTTATTGATGATTTTGAGTCAGGCAGCTTTAAAGGGTGGAAAGTCGAAGGCAATGCTTTTAGTGCCACACCTGTCTCTTCCAATGATCTTGCCCCTGAGCAAAAAGATGGATCGTTTCAGGGCAAGTTTCTCGTCAATTCTTATATCCACAAAAAGGGACAAAAGGTTTCTCGTTCTGACCAACCCACTGGTACTCTTACTTCTGCTCCTTTTTTAATCCAAAGGGATTACATTTCTTTGCTTGTTGGGGGCGGTAGTCATCGTGGGAAAACTTGTGTTAATTTGTTGGTTGATGGCAAAACCGAAATTAGTATTACCGGCAAAAATCTAAACGCAATGTCTTTAGCTTCTATGGATGTTCGTCGCTTTGCAGGTAAGATGGCCACGATTCAAATTGTTGATCAAGAAACCGTCGGATGGGGTCACATTGCTGTTGATGCTATCAGGCAAACTAATTCTGTAATGCCAAAAGATGCATCAATTCTGGCACTTGGTAAAATCAACAAAAATGAGTTGGGAAAGATAGCAATTGCCGAGAAAGTTGACACAAATACGCTTTCAGAATTTTTGACGTATTTGTTAAAGGCTGATTCTGACCCTAAGCATCAGGATCATTTTTTTGCCAAAAAGATCCTCCATCCCGAGCTGTTTCGTTCTAAAAATAAAGACATCGGGACTATCGTTGGAGATTTGGAATTTAGGGAGTCCTTTAAAAATAAAAAGCTCATCATTGATTATTCGAATACTTTGGTTTCGGATTGGATGCCCGATGATGTTACTTATGGTCATGGCCCTGCCAAGTTAGGCGCACTTAAAATCGTAGGGACTAAACCCAAACTGGAATTCCAATTCGTTGAATATTCAGCAGCGATGATTGATCCTTTTTGGCAAGATTTGAAGTACTCAAAAGGAGCAGAATCAGAGCCAGGTTCCCTTGGTGCTAACAGAGCAGGTAGGATTTTATCTACGCCTTCTTTTATTCTTGAAGATGGGTGGGTTCATTTTTTCGCAAAGGGTAAAGCTAAAGTTTATTCTTCTGTTGGGGCACACATTATGATTGCTGGGCCTTTGCACGGAAATTTGGTGCGCACTATCGATATGAATGATTGGGGGTGGGTCAGTATTGATCTAACCCGTTACAAAAACCTACCCGTACATCTTGAGTTTTCTTCTGATGATTTGAACTTTGCTGTTAGATTTGTTTTCCAGGGCGGGCAAGATAAACCTTTATTACCAACCTCTGCCCGCGAGTTTGTTTCTAAAACTTTAGCTCCTCTTGATGATCAACTTTTTTATCAAGAAATACAGAAATTGCTTTTTGAATTCTCTTCCCTCCTTAAGCAAGAAAAGGTGGCTGACAATCAAAAAAATTCCGTATTGGCGGCTATTGGAAATTCAGTTGTTAATTTTGGTTTGATTAAATTTGATACCAGCGCAAAACAAGCTGTTGCCTCCCTGCTTGAAAAACAAATGATACTGCAGGGTGAAGTGCAGTGGGATTCCCAGTTGGCGTTAGCTTTGCAAGAAGGTAGCGGCATCGATGAGAAAGTTTTTGTTCGCGGTAGTCACAAAAACCTCGGTGAACCTGCTCCTCGTTCTTTTTTAACAGCTCTTGGTGGTGCTAAACTTCCCGTACAAAACTTAGGTAGTGGTAGGCTGCAACTTGCAGACTGGGTTACCAATATTGAAGCTGATCCTTTTCTTCCCAGAGTCATGGTTAATCGAATCTGGCACCATCTTTTAGGCAGAGGTATTGTTGCTTCCGTTGATAATTTTGGGTTGCTTGGTGAAAAACCAACGCATCCCGAATTGCTTGACTTTCTTGCATTACAATTCGTTGATGATGGTTGGTCTGTGAAAAAAACCATCAAGAAAATTATGCTTTCTTCTGTGTATCAAGCATCCTCGATGTCTTCCGATGTAGCGAAAAAATCTGACCCTGAAAATCTTTTCTTAAGCCATGCCAACATGAAAAGGCTTTCTGGTGAATCCATTCGCGATGCAATGCTTTTAATCTCTGGCGAGTTGAATGAGACTATGTTTGGCCCACCGATCAACATTAATTTGTCTGTTTTTCAAGAGGGCAGGGGAAGGCCAGCAAGTGGGCCTCTTGACGGGGCAGGTCGTAGGAGTATTTATCTTTCCTCACGAAGGAATTTTCTTTCTTCATTCATGCTTGCATTTGATTCGCCAATCCCGTTTTCCACCGTTGGTAAACGAAGTGTTTCAAATGTTCCAGCCCAATCCTTGATTTTAATGAACGATCCTTTTGTGCATCAGCAATCGGAGAAATGGGCTAAAAAAATAATTGCGCAATATGCTGAACCTAGCATGCGATTGGATGCCATGTTTTGGCAGACATTTAGTCGCCTTCCCTCCACTTTAGAACTTGAAGAATGCATGGGCTATTTATCGGCATCATCTGCTACTGACTCTGAAAAATGGGCTTCAATTGCACATTCTCTATGGAATGTTAAAGAATTTGTTTGGATCCCGTAGGTCATCGTTTTAGGACTAAAGTTATGCATTGTGGAAATTTTCAACCTAGGGCTCTTTCTAGAAGACAAATGCTCATTGGTAGTGCCAATGGGTTTGGTGCTCTTGCTTTTGGCGTGCTTCATGCCGGGGAAAATGACAAAAATAAACCCAATCCTTCGGGTGGTTTGCACCATCAAGCAAAGGCGAAAAATATAATTTTTCTGTATATGGATGGTGCGCCTTCCCAGATGGATACATTCGATCCCAAGCCCATGTTGTCTAAATATCATGGGGAAACGCCTGACAAGGTGCTCAAAGTATTGCCCACTCAATTCAATAGCATTGGTAAGATTTTGCAATCGCCCTGGAAATTCAAACAGTATGGTCAAAGTGGTATTTGGGTAAGCGATTTATTTCCACATATTTCGAAACATGTAGATGAACTTGCGGTGATAAAATCTGCAGTTTCGAATTTTCCCGAACATACAAGCGCAAATTACTTTATACATACGGGGAGTGGGCTTCAAGGGAGACCGAGTTGGGGCGCTTGGACTAGTTATGGACTTGGAAGCTTTAATAAAAATCTTCCAGGCTTTTTGGTTCTAAACGGTGGACTTATCCCGCCTGGGGGGCTTGATAATTTTAATAGTGGTTTTTTGCCCGCTGCTTATCAAGGGTCTGTCTTTAAATATGGCCCTGCACCAGTTGCCAACATCAACCGCAAAGAACCTTCTGAAAAGATTCAAAAAGAAAAACTAGATCTTGTTAATCGTTTGGATAGGCTAAATATCCAAAAAAATGGAACGCATGACCAGATTGAGTCTGCCATCGCCAATCAAGAAACCGCTTTTCTTATGCAAACTTCTATTCCTGATTTGATGGATATTAAAACCGAATCAAAGGCAACCCAAGATCTTTATGGTGTAAGTTCTCCAAACGCACCAACCAAAATTTTTGGCACTCAATGCCTTGTTGCAAGGCGGTTACTTGAACGTGGCGCGCGGTTTATCGAACTAACTTGCCCTTCAGTTGGTAGCGATCGTTGGGATCAACACAGTAATTTGAAAGATGGTCATCAGAAAAACGCCCTTGCTGTTGATCAACCCATTGCTGGATTGATCCAAGATCTTAAAGCTAAGGGTATGCTTGATTCCACGCTAATATTATGGTCTGGTGAGTTTGGGCGGACTCCTTTTGCTCAGGGAAATGATGGCAGGGATCACAATCCCTTTGGTTTTACCTGCTGGATGGCGGGTGGGGGCGTTAAAGGTGGCACGAATTATGGTGCTACGGATGATTTTGGTTATCATGCTATTGATGGAAAAGTTGAAATTCACGATATTCATGCGACTATGTTACATCTACTTGGAATTGATCATAAAAAATTAACATTCCGATTTGGTGGCAGAGATATGCGGTTAACCGATGTTCATGGCGAGGTTATTTCTAAAATATTAGTTTGATAGAACCTGAGTTATATATGTTCATTTTTCGGGGGTGTGTTTTACGATGAGAGTTTTTTTTTCGTTTTTCGTTATCATTCTTTTTTATCAATTACTTAATGCTGCCCAAGAAAAAGCAGTTCCTGTAACGGAGGTTTTATTTAAAGAGGGAGAAATTTTACCCGGTCCGTTTTACCCTTTTGTTGTTAATGGGCCTCGAAAAGACCGTTTACGCGCACTGATCAACGAGAAACCTGACAAAACTTTTATTCTTATGTTTTTCCAAGGTGCAACTGTCCCTGAGTATCTAGGCAAATCCCTTGAAGAACTCAACGCAAATATCAAAGGAAATAAAAGCAAAGGCTTTCCGACTTCAGCCATGGCCATTTTTGTTAATCAGGACATTAAAAATGTTGTTAAGGATGATGAAAAACGAAATGAATTTGTCAAAGCAATTCGATCTGCAATTGCTGAAGATAAATCCGATTTTATTGAGGTCGGGGTTGATGATCTAGAAGATTTAAAAAACTATAAACTTGGGCAAGCGACCACTGTCTTGATGCTTCGTTGCGAAAACTTAAAGGTTATAAAAATGGTAAATTTAGACGCTACAACTTCCAATGCGGATGGTTTTTCCAAAGCCTTGGAGCAATTACTTGTATTGCCCAAGGGGAAATGAAGAAGGTTTTACTTTTACCTCTTGTAAAGCTTTTTTAACAGAATTTTTTGCACATATTTGCAATAATTATGCTTTTAATGTTATCATACTTTTTAGTACATTTTTGCGTAGAGGTGCTTTGCTATGAAATCTTCCCAAGGGATTATTGCTGTTTTGCTTTTTGTGGTTATGGTGTTTGGTTTGACCTTTGCAATGAATTATCTTGGCGGGTTCAACGAGGTAAAAAATCCAACTCAAAATAAAGATAACAACTCTACTAATTCCTCCGATAATACTGATGATGGTTCCAATCAAGAACTTACTTTTTTGCAAAAAATATACCCATCGGATGGTATTAGCGCTCTTGAAAATGAATATAAAATGGGGGGCATGCAAGACTTTCTTTTTGCTCATGAAGGTTTGTTGCCTCTAAAAATCGGCCTAGATAGTAAAAATTGTACCTGCACAAGTGTTCTTATGTACGAACTTCCCTCAGAATGGCTGATAAGTAATCTCAGCAAAGACTCCACGGGTAAAATCAACTTGTTGAAAATTGAAGAGGAACTGTCTAATAATGAGATTAAAGCTATTCTTGAAAAACAAATTACTCCTATCCCCTTGGAAAAAAACGAGCAGCCTATCTTGAATGCTGGCTCAGTGGGTTGGATCAGGCTCCAGTGGAAAACTGAAAAAATGGGCCCTAATCGTCTTACTGCAAACATATGGATGGGTAAAAAAGGTGGCGGGAATGAATCGAGGCTTGAAGCTTTGGTTAATGTTCAGGCTGCACTCTTTGTTAATCCTGTAGAAATCCCAATTGATGTTTTGTCTCCGTTAGTTTCAGAAAAAAAAATTGCTTTTAAATGTTATTCTTCCACCCGAAAATCCTTCGATTTAATTGTCAAAATGACTAGGCCCAGACCTGATGAAACCGTCATTATTGGAAAACCTGTCCCCTTGACAAATGAAGAACTAAAAATTGATGAAAAACAGTTCGGCGGTGCTCCTCTTTTGTCCGGTTATCTGGTACCAATAACGGCATCTTATAGTGTTCCTGGTGGTAAAGATTTGATGGAACTTGGACCATTTAGCAGACAAATCGAATTTATCATTACCAAAAATAATCAAAAAGATTTGGAATCTGACACCCGTGTTGAAGCAAGGATCACAGGGAAGGTTGAGGGCGAATTTCGAATCCTTGACGCAGAACAACGGGGTAGGCTTTCGATGGGGGTTTTTCAAAGGGGACTGGGCTCTAAAAAAGAATTGAAAATAGAAACTGATTTGCAGGGAATAGATCTTGAGTTGGATATTGTTAAAACAACTCCATACCTTAAGGCTAAGCTTGTTTCCGGGTGGCCTCAGGATGTTTCTGGCCGTAGGACTTGGAAGTACTCCGTTGAAATTGCCCCGAATACCGTAAGTGGCCCTTTTCCTCGGGATGATGAGTTTTTTCGAGATAGTTCCTTTTATCTTAAATCCAAAGGGAATTCATCCAGGTCTATTCGTATTCCTGTTGAAGGCCGTGCCGATAATTAAATGATTGCCTAAATACTTAACACCATGGAAGGTGGTTGGTTATGAAAAATAAGTTTGTTCTATCATTAAAACATCGTTTGGTTTCTTACAAAGCCAGCATTTTTTCGGCTTTATTAGTAACTTCATTTTTAGCTGCCTACCATTTAGGGCTCTTTACTAATGCTCTTGCTCAAGAAACTAAAGGGAAGGAACTGGTAGCAATTGCTTCAACCACTCCCATTCCCAAGTCTTTATTAAAATGGGAAAAACCCGACCTTACTTTAATTCTTACTGCACAGCAGCATGGGTATTTATTGCCATGCGGTTGTTCTAGGCCCCAAGTCGGGGGGTTGGAAAGGCGTTATAATTTTATTCAAGCCCTTAAAACCAACGGCTGGAACCTTACTGCTTTAGATCTTGGGGATCTTTCTCAAAAACAAGGGCCGGTTTCTCTGCCCAATGAACAAGGGTTGATTAAATATCGTTACGCCATGAATGCCCAGAAAAAGATCGGGTATTCTGTTGTCGGCTTTGGAGAGTATGAAACAGCATTGCCTTTGTTTAACGCTTTAGCTGAATACGCACTCAACGAACCTAGTCCAAGAGTTGTTTCTGCGAATCTTCTTGATCGTGAAAAAGAATTTCCCGATCAAGTTTCTGCTTGGCAAAAAGTTGATATCAAGGGATCGGATATTAAGTTAGGTGTAACTGGAGTTGTTAGCCCAAATATCGCAGAAAAAATCAAGGACCCTAGAGTTAAGTTTGGCCCTTCCAAAGTTGCTTTGGATTCCGTGTTGAAAGAAATGAACCAAGATAACATTCAACTTAAAGTCTTACTTTATCAGGGGGTTCTCAATCGCAGTCCGAAGGGTGAGCCTGCAACCGAAGCTTTGAAAGCGGCCCAATCCTATCCCGAATTTCAAATTCTTATGTGCCTTAGTGAAGAAGATGAGCCTTCTTCCAATCCCATTACCATAAGTCACGAAAACAAAAAACAGTCGCTAATCATCAGGATGGGAACCAAGGGTAAGTATGTTGGGGTTTTGGGCGTTTATAAAACAGGCGATCCTTCTCAGCCTTTTAAGTTTCGTTATACCATTGAACAAATGTCTGAAGATTACATAACGACTGAATCCGCAAAAAAAAATCACCCTGTCATGGAACTCATGGAATCTTACGCTAAAGAACTTAAAAACGAAAATTACTTATCTAGGTTTGGCCAAGCCAGACACCCAGTTCAGGTTTCTGCACCTGGTTCAAATCCTGTTTATGTCGGTTCCGAAAAATGTAAGAAATGCCATGAATCCGCTTATGATGTTTGGAAAAAATCGACTCATAGTCATGCCTATCAAACCCTTGTTGATGCCAAGGAACCTTCTTTACGACACTATGATCCCGAATGCATTGTTTGTCATACCGTTGGATTTGGGTACCAATCAGGTTTTACTACCTTTGAAAAAACGCCCAACCTTACCAATGTTGGGTGCGAAAGTTGCCATGGCCCCTCAAGCGAACATGTTAAAAAACCTAATGATGAAAGCTGGCACAAACTTATTAATCCTTGGAAAACTGTGAGTGGAGAAACACCCGCAGATAAAGAATCTCGGTTGGGAAAAACGGATCAGTTTTGCCAGAAATGCCATGATATTGATAATGATGTCACTTGGACGAACAAAGGTTTTGAACGAAAATGGCCTAAAGTAGCGCATCCTTCCCCAGCATCTGAGTAATCATTTATCTCATTAATTTTAATAGCACAAAGTGGCGGTAGCGAATGAATCGATCGGCTTTTATGCCATATTTGTGGATGGTGAGTGGGTGTATTGCTTTTACATTTATGGGCAATTTTACTTTCGCGCTAGGGCATATTTCAGCTATTGGGCTTAGTCTTGATTGGCAAATCATTGCGTTCTTTAGAGCTTTTTTAGTTTTTCTTTTTTCGTTTGTGCTTACTATGGCCTTTCGAATCAACCCTGTGGTTATGGGGTCTCGAAGCCTTTGGCTTAGAAGTATAGCGGGCAGTTTAAGCCTTGTCTTTTCCTTTTATGCCCTAACAAAATTGCAACTTTCCTTGGTTCTTACCGTTACTAATATGTTCCCGCTATGGGTCGCATTACTATCGTGGCCCATGTTAAAAAAGATACCGTCCATTTCGGATTGGGTCGCTGTTTGCATGGGTATTATTGGAGTAGGGTTGATTCAAAAACCCCACCTTAGTGATAATTATCTAGCCATTGCTTCTGCCATTATCGCTTCCTTTTTTACCGCATTGGCAATGATAGGGCTCCATAAAATTAAAGGCATTCCGACTCAGGCTATTGTGGTTCACTTTTCTGGCGTAGCAACGGCGTTATGCCTTTTGGTTTTGCCTTTTGCTCCAAATGTGGGTACTACAATTGCTGGCATGGATTTTAAAATCTTGCTGCTTTTGTTGGGTGTGGGCATTTCTGCGACTATCGGCCAAAACTTTTTAACTCTCGCCTTTTCAAGCGGTGCGCCAACTAAAATTTCTGTTGTTGGCCTTAGTCAAGTTGTTTTTGCGGTTATCGGCGACATGTTGTTCTGGCATAAATCGTTGGGAATTACTGAATTAATAGGCATTTTTCTTATTCTTCTACCAACAGGCTGGGTTATGCTAAAATCTGATCCTGATTTAAATTCTTAAAATAACTTGGCAACTCTGAGATCGATAAGAAGGACTGTGCATCAATAGAATCATTTTAATAAGATTTATGCTTATCGCTCGGCATCTGATATTCTACTTTCCAGAAGTGCCTGGTAATTCTAAGCTTCCAATCAATGACAAATCTTTAGTACCCAATTTCTCAGCCTGCTTTGGGGATAAGCTGAATGTTACAACTACTTGCTCACCGCCTGGGCTAGCTACTGCATAATAGTTTTGCATGGTCGGAACATTATCAAGTTGGCCCAACGCAGAAATTCTATAAACCCATCGGCCTTTATCACCTGATGGAACTTCGCCTTCTTGTAGGTCTTTTTCGACAACCCAGCCGGGAGTTCTTTCTGTGACATTTTTGAATTCTGCAACCGAAAGATGTTTACCTGGCTCTGCCTTGCTCCATACTGAAACGGTAGCCTGTGCAATAAAATCGCCTTTTTCAACCAATCTTAAAACCAGATGGTTTTCAGTTTTTGCTACTAATTGCCAGTCTCTGCTCATCGATAAATCAAATCGCCTTTGCTGGTCTTTGAATTCAACATAAGTCATTAAATTGGGGACTTCAAAATCTTGGGGAATTGAAACCAATGCTGCATCATTTAGTGTTTTCGGAGTTTCAAGAACCTCTCGTTTAACGGTAATTTCCATTTCTGTTTTTGATGCAGGATTGACAGGGCCAGCTTCTCGATTGTCACTTTGCTTCCAGCTAAGGTTTGTGATTTTTGCGGTTTTTTCGTTCCAAATTCCCGTTGCATCAACGGTGGAAGAAACACTTGCACCAGATTCAACTCCGGTTGCTGTTCCTTCAATTTTAAAAGTCACAATCCCATTTTCATTGGAAAGTACTTTTCCTGTAATTGTATGCTCGGAAAGGCCTTCAAAATTACAAATTGCTTGCACTGTAGCATCCTTTAATTTCCAAGCTTCTTTAGGAATAGGGCCTTTATCTGGAATTAAATTCGCAATGCATAAAGTGTCAAAATGATCGCCAGTTAGTTCTAATTCTTCCCTCGTTAATGGGCCTTTTGGGCAATAAACGAAAATTGAGTTTTCGGGTTTTTGAGCAACAATTAAGCTTCTTTGCTTTCGAAGGGTTCTTTCAGATTTGTTACTATCGATGTTAAATAAAGCTTCAGCCTTTATATAATTCCTTGCAACTTTGTCTGGAATTCCCGAGGTAGATAAATGAATGACCCGTTCTTCAAAATGGTGATTTGCAGTGGCTATCATGGGGATAGCTACCATTTTTCCATCGCGTTGCACCTTCATTTCGCCTTTTAAATTTAGCGATAATTCTATTTTTAAGCAATCATCTGTTTGCGGTTGTTCTTTAAAAGAAACAGCATTCTGGTTTGAAAGAAATAAACACACCGCGGTAACAAACTGAAGGGTAAACATTGCATTCTCCAACCATAAAAATCAACAGAATTAAAGGGTAATACCGTGAGTTAAAAAAGCAGTCAACCCTAGGTTAGGAATTTATTAAGGTGGGTAAACAAAAAAGCCAAGGTAGCATATACCTTGGCTTTCTTTGTTTAAATGAATTTTAGGATTAGCTTTTCACTTCAGCTTCGATAACAGGTGCAGTTGTACTTACATCCTTAGATCGGGATTCAAGTACCAACTCGAGAAACGCAGTTTGACCACCGTCACCAAGGCGTCTTTCTTGACGCTTTAAAACTCGAGTATAACCACCTTCTCGATTAGCGAAAAGTGGTGCGATTTCTTTGAAGAGAAGCTCAACAGCCTCTTTATCACGAAGCCTAGCTAGAGCAAGTCTTCGGGCGGCTAAAGTGTTTTTCTTAGCCAAGGTAATAAGCTTTTCAGCGAATATCCGCACTTCTTTAGCTTTTTCAAGACCTGTTATAATACGACGGTGAGTGAACAAGGCACGGGTAAGATTTCGGAACAACGCTATTCGATGGTCCTGATTTCTACCTAGTTGTCTACCTCTTCTTAAATGACGCATGGCTCAATCTCGATTTTTAGTTGGAAAAAATACTGTTTACTTACGAAGAGCAGATGATCTTAAACCAAGTTTAAGATTTCGCTCATCAAGTTTAATCTTAACTTCTTTAAGCGTAGTTTCACCAAAGTTGCGAACTTCAAGCAATTCTTCTTCAGAACGCATTACAAGATCACGTACCGTGGAGATACCTTCAGATTCTAAACAATTGGTTGCCCTTACAGACAATTCCAATTCAGCAAGGCTCATATTAAGCTTGCGTTCAAGTTCAACATCTACTGTTGAAGATGCAACAGGTTCTTGAATATGTTCCAAACCAACTTCTGGGCCGGGTTCTGCATATTGAATAAAGGGGTTAAGATGCTTTCGAAGAATCTTTGCGCCTTCAACAAGTGCCATCTGGGGAGTTACTGTACCATTGGTCCAGATTTCCATGATCAATTTGTCATAGTTGGTTTTTTGACCAACACGAGTATCTTCAATCTCATATTTTACACGAACAACAGGTGTAAAGCTTGAATCGATAGGAATCACACCGATTTCACGATCACCTGGTACATTTTCTTCTGCCATTCGATAACCACGACCGTTTTCAACCGTCATTTCAACTTTGAAAGGAACATCGTCGGTTAATGTCGCGATTACATGTTCAGGGTTGATAATCTGAACTGCTTCAGTCGTAATAATATTAGCTGCAGTAACCACGCCTTTTTCGTGCTTTTCAATACGAATAACTTGTGGTAAATCACTAATGTTTTTTACAACAAGGCTTTTAATATTAAGAATAATATCAATTACATCTTCAACAACACCAGGTATGGTGGTGACTTCGTGCTGAACACCTTCGATTTTAACTTGGGTTATAGCACTTCCTTCAAGGCTTGAAAGAAGAATCCTACGAATACTATTACCAATCGAAACACCAAAACCCCTTTCAAAGGGTTCTGCATAAAACTTACCGTAGGTATCAGACAGAGTTGAACGATCCCCATTAACCCTACTTGGTAATTCCAAACCGCGCCATCGAATACGCATTATTAATTCACTCCTAAACTATTTTAAGGCTGTTTTTACAAGCCTATTATTATCAAATAAAAAATATACCAGTTTTTAACGGGAGCAGAATTCAATGATTAACTGTTCACGAATTTCTTCAATATGCGGATCCATATCACCACGAGTCGGGATGCGCGTCAATTTTCCTTCAGGTGGTTCTTGATTTGTAATGGTCAAGAAATCTGGAATGTTAGGCGAAGTTTGTTGCACTTGAAGCCTTACCAAGTCAATAGATCGCTTACGATTTTTGATTGAAACAACATCATTTGGCTTCATGATCAAGCTTGGGATGTCGGTTGGTACGCTGTTAACAGTTACATGTCCATGAGCTACAAGTTGTCTGGCTGCTGCACGATTTGGTGCAAAGCCCAATCGGAATACTACATTATCAAGCCGACGTTCGAGCAAACTAATTAAAACTTCACCGGTGTTTTGCTTGGAACGGCTTGCAATCTCAAAGTATCTTCTGAATTGCCTTTCGAGCAAACCATAAAATCTTTTTAGTTTTTGTTTTTCACGAAGACGGATACCGTATTCGCTTGGCTTGCTGCGTCGAAGATGCATGCCGGGCGGCTGATTGCGTCTTTCAATTGCGCACTTAGGCGACTCACAACGAAGGCCTTTAAGATAAAGCTTTACGCCTTCTCTTCGACAAATTCTACATACTGGATCGGTAATTCTTGCCATGGATGTTATTACTATCTCTAGCGGTTAAAAGTTGTAAATCTTCCTGATGGATACAGTTTTCCTATTATACTCGACGACGCTTGGGCGGCCTACAACCATTGTGAGGAAGTGGCGTTACATCTTCAATTGCCTTTACATTCAAGCCGGAAGCTTGGAGTGCGGTAATCGCAGATTCGCGACCTGACCCAGGACCCTTGACTCGAACTTCAATTTCTTTAAGTCCAAACTTTAAGGCTCGGGATGCTGCTTCTTCTGCTGCCCTTTGGGCTGCAAAAGGTGTGCTTTTTCGGCTACCCTTGAATGCGCAGGTTCCTGCTGATGCACAACATAGGGTATCACCATTAGTATCAGTAATGGTCACAATGGTGTTATTGAAAGTAGCAAGTATATGAGCTACTCCCCGACTGACATTACGACGCTGTTTTTTCTTCTTGGACACGAAAGAATATCTCCGTGAAAATTAAATTACAAAATTAACCTCTAAGCTCTTTAACACCCTTCTTACCAGCAACGGTCTTTCTTGGACCTTTTCTGGTGCGGGCATTTGTTTTAGTACGCTGACCCCTTACAGGTAAGCTGCGACGATGGCGCGAGCCTCTGTAGGAGCCGATATCTCGTAATCGAGCAATATTTTGTTGGATTTGCCTGCGGAGAGGCCCTTCCACTACATATTCTCGGTCAAGTATGTTTGCCAATCGGCTTACATCGTCTTCGTTAAGATCTTTTGCACGGCGAATCGGGTCAACCCGTGCTTCTTCACACAGACGCAATGCAAGAGCGGGTCCAATCCCATAAATATAGCGTAAAGCTATATGGGTTGGTTTTTCATTCGGAATATCTACACCTAGAATACGCGGCATTCTCTAGCTCCCTTGATCAACCCTGCCTTTGTTTATGGCGAGGATCGCTGCAAATTACATAAACTTTACCTTGGCGACGCACCAATTTGCATTTTTCGCAAATTCGTTTTACACTAGTTCTAACTTTCATATTTCACTCCCGTCCTTCTGACGGATTAAGGTAAACTATTTTTTTACCATGGTTAAGGGTCTTCGGCAAGTAGTTGATAGAAAAAACAAGTCCAAATGATCATTTTTCTTCATTTTCTTCAACAAAATGAAGGATTTGTTTATTATATTTTTATTATTAAGTCTTCATCTGAAGTTAATACAAAAACTCCATCCTTCGTTAATGCCAATGTATGTTCTACATGTACACTTGGTAGGCCATCCCGGGTAACAACCGTCCAATGGTCCCTTAGGACCTCAGTTTCCGCCTTACCCATGTTTATCATGGGCTCTACCGCAAGTACTAAACCTTCTTCGAGTTTGAAATCTTGTTTTTTAACTTCTCGGTTAACATAGTTTGGCACCTGGGGGTGTTCGTGCATTAACTTTCCGATCCCATGTCCCACGTATTGGGTTACAACACTAAATCCCGCATCTTCTACAGCTTTTTGCATTTTAGTGGCAACTTCAGTCCACCATTTGCATCGAGATAGCTCTCTGATGGCAATATTAAGAACCTGTTCACCTACTTCGATCAGCCTTTTTTTTTCGTCACTGACTGTACCAATAGGAATCGAAATTGCAGAATCTGCACACCAACCATTCAATTTGCACGCTGTATCTATTTTAAGAATATCGCCATCCCGGACAACTTTTCCACCTGGAATTCCGTGTACCACTTGTTCATTAACAGAAATACAGGTGACTGCGGGAAATGGTACTTTCCCTGGATAACCTTTAAAAAGTGATAGAGCGTTATGTTGCTTATAAAATTCTTCGACTGCCTTATCGATATCACCAGTGATAACGCCAGGTTTTGCCATGGCTTTGCACATTTTAAGGGCACCAGCGACCAATTTGCCCGCTTCACGCATCAACCCGATTTCGCGAGGGGATTTTAATTCAGGCCTGTTTGCAAAAAGGTTTCGCAACATTGGTCCTCAAATGCTCAATGAATGAACCATAGATTGATAAATTTGTTCGATATCTCCAGTTCCATGAATGCTTTTAAGCAGTCCGTTCTGCTCATAGTAAGGCAATAATGGAACTGTGTCTTTATGGTAAACCGTAAGCCTTGATTTTACTGTTTCCACATTGTCATCTTCGCGTTGAACTAAAACCGTTTGGCAATCATCACAAATTCCAGCAATCTTACTAGGATTGCTTAGTGTATGAAATGTTGCTTTGCACCCTAACTTGGGGCAACTCCATCTACCAGTTACTCGTTTAACAATTTCCGCATCACACACATCAAGCAACACAACTGCTGTCAAAGGCAAACCATGTAGCACTAATACGCTATCTAACGATTTTGCTTGCATCAGAGTCCTAGGATAGCCATCAAGAATAAAGGTTTTAGGTCGGTCATCCCTCTGAAACCGTTCACTCACTAGATCATTGACAAGTTCATCAGGAACCAAGTTGCCAACTTCTACAAAAGGTTTGGCACGAAGTCCAACTGAGGTTTCGTTTCGAATGGCTTCCCTAAGAAGGTCGCCTGTACCAATATGTTCCAACTTCATTCTTTTCGAGAGAAGTTTGGCTTGGGTGCCTTTGCCGCATCCAGGGGGACCAACTAAAATTATTCGCATGGAACAACCGTTCTAATGCTGAGTTTTATAAAAAACAATACCTAAATCATGTTTTCACAAACAAAATAAATCAGCAAAGTTAAATACAATAAAAAGGCAGGAATATACTTTCAAAGAAGACTTTAATCTTCAGTTAGACCAGGATAATTTCGCATTACAAGATGGCTGTTAATTTTTTGGACCAAATCCAATGCAACGCTAACCACAATTAGGAGGCCTGTACCACCATAGAAACTCGCAACTTCTTGCCTTACATCCATTGTGCTTGTGATTAAAGTAGGAATAACAGCAATAATAGCTAGGAAAGCTGCACCAACATAGGTGATTCGCATCATCACCTTTTCGAGGTATTCTGAAGTTCTTTTGCCTGGCCTGTAGCCAGGAATAAAACTACCAAAGTCTTTCAAATTATTTGCAACATCTTTTGGGTTAAAAATAATCGCAGTCCAAAAGTAGCAGAATATGTAAATCATTACAACAAAAAGAACAGTGTAGGCCCATCCTTGCCTTTCAAATAATTCTTTTAACGCAAGAGCCCAGCTCCACTCCGTTGCACTCGAAATAAAGTTAAAAATAAAGTAGGGTAGGATAAGTAAGCTGCTAGCGAAAATAACAGGCATAACGCCCGCTTGATTAACCTTCAAGGGTAAAAACTGCCTAGTACCGCCAAACACTTTTCGGCCACGTACATGTTTCGCTGATTGCGTAGGAATCCTTCTTTGAGCTTTAGTAATTGCAATAACTGCAACTACTACAATTACAAAAAGTAACATCAAGACAACTAGTTTCTCGAAACTGATGTCTTGGCTGGAACCTCCACCAAGTGTGAATATAGATTCTTTAAACTTCCCATTTTCGAAAAGTAAGGAAGCTGTTGCTGCAGGAATCCTTGCAACAATACCGGCCATGATAATTAAACTTATACCGTTACCAATCCCATATTCATCAATTTGTTCGCCCATCCACATAAGAAACATGGTTCCGGTGGTCATCATAAGGACCATGGTAATCCAATAGTAACCTACGTTGTAATCAATGGGTTGTGTCAAAGCAAAACCCTGGCCACCCCTAGAAGAGGGTTGCATAATAAATTGAACATACATAAAAGCTTGGAAGAAGCAGATAACAACGGTTGCCCAGCGGGTGTAGTTGTTAATTTTCTTGCGTCCGGATTCCCCCTCCTTCTGGAGTTTTTCAAGGGGAGGATAAACCGCACCAAGCAATTGGAAAATAATGGATGCAGAAATGTAAGGCATAATGCCCAAGCCAAAAAGAGTTGCATTACTTAAATCGCCACCGCTGAACAGCGATACATACCCCAAGATATCACCCAAGGGGCCGCCTTGTCCTACGTTGCGGTTCATCAAGCTTTGATCAACAAAAGGGAGAGGGATGGAATAACCAACCCTGTAAACAGCGAGGAATAGAAGTGTTATAAGGATTTTATTCCGTAGTTCCGGAATAGCTAAAATTGACCTAAACTTACCCATACCTTGGCTCCTGCAGTTGGGTTTACCGCAGATTGCCAATTGAGAACAATCCGGATTACCCTAAATCTTATCCCAAAATGGTAATCTTAAACCGAATGAAAGAAACAAAAAACAAAGGAAACCAATATCTAAATTAAGATTTGGTTCCCATTTTGTTTCTTATAGGCTTCGCTGGTGGCGGAATAATTTCAACAACTCCACCTTTAGCAATAATTTTTTCAATCGCAGATTTGGAAACATGGTGCGCACGGACAGTTAACTTCTTCGAAAACTCGCCTTTAGCAAGAATTCGAATACCATCGGAAGGACCGTTAGCCAAACCTTTTTTCTTTACTGTTTCAGGGTCAACAGTATCACCATCGTTAAAGTGGGCGTCAATCGCACCTAGGTTAACAACATGAAACTTTTTGTCCCACATTCCGTGGCTGAAACCGCGCTTTGGTATTCTGCGGAATAATTGCATCTGTCCGCCTTCGAACACCGCAATTGGCTTATCGGAACCTGCACTTGCCCACTGGCCTTTATGACCTCGGGATGCAGTTTTTCCATGACCGCTACCAACACCACGACCTACGCGCTTTTTGGTCTTAAGCTTATTCACGCCTTTGTGTACTTGTGTCAAATCCATTAGAGTGTAACTCCACGAAGACTAGCAACTTCAGAACGGGATCGAAGTTGTTGCAAGCCTTCAATTGTTGCTTTTACAAGATTTATTGGGTTCGTACTACCATGCACTTTTGTAAGGATGTTTTTTACACCACAAACTTCAAGAACATCGCGAACACCAGCACCAGCTTTAACACCAGTACCAGGACCCGCAGGAACCATAATAACGCGACTGGCACCGAAACGGCCAATCACACGGTGAGGAATAGTATCACCACGAAGTGATACTCTCCGTGATCTTTTGATTGCTCCTTGAGCATCTTTAGTTGCTTTTTCTACAGCAGGAGGAACTTCCTTGGCTTTGCCGTAACCCACAGCAACTCTGCCTCGGGTATCGCCTACAACGACTAAAGCGTTGAAGCTAAAACGACGGCCACCTTTGACCACTGTTGCAGACCTGCGAATTTTAATTACGCGGTCTTGAAGTTCTTCTTGTTTTGGTTCCCGATCTTTTGCCATGATCTCTGAATACCTGTTATGGGAAAACTATCTGGATGAAAATTAAAACTGCAAACCACCTTCACGAGCAGCATCAGCAAGAGCTTTGATTCTGCCATGATATCTGTAATATCCTCGGTCAAATGCGACCTTCAATATGCCTTTGGCCTTTGCTGCTTCAGCAATTTGTTTGCCTACAGCAACAGCGGCAAGGACATTACCACCATAGGTTAAGGCTTTTTTTACTTCGGGACTGTTGCTACTTGCAGAAGCAAGTGTGCAACCGTTCGAGTCATCAATAAGCTGTGCATAGATGTGTTTCGAACTTCGAAACACAGTAAGCCTTGGCCTGATAACAGACCCAACCACTGTTCTACGAACATGGTTTTGTCTGCGGATTCTACGAATTTCTTTTAACTTTTGTTCGCTCATTTTTTATCTTCCAACCTTAACCACCGCTACCGAAGGCTTTACCTTCTTTGCGGCGTACAATTTCATAATCGTAACGAATACCCTTACCCTTGTAGGGTTCAGGGGGACGAACTGCCCGGACATCAGCAGCAAACTGACCAACCATTTGTTTGTCCGCACCTTTCACAAGAACCATTGTTGGTTCTGGAACTTCAACGGTCACACCTTCTGGAGGCTGTACCTTGATTTTATTAGCAAAACCGACAGTAAGCTCCACAGCTTTCTTATCCATTTTTGCTTGATAACCAATACCTTCAATCCTAAGTCTTTTTTCAAAGCCTTTCAAAACCCCTTCAACCATGTTCGCAATCAACGTACGAGTAAGGCCGTGAACAGACTTACTTAGACGCTCATCATTAATGCGTTCAACATGAATGGTTTTTGCATCATCATCAAAGCTAACCTTGATATTCTGATGGGGCATCAAATCAAGCTTACCCTTGGGTCCCTCCAAGAAAACCTTACCGCCATCAATTTTTACCTTGATGGTTGCTGGGACTACAATTAATTTTTTACCTATTTTCGACATGGGAAGATCCCTTAGTTTACCAAACCTTACAAACCATTTCGCCGCCCAATTTCTTGACGCGGGCAAGACGATCACTCATAACGCCTTGGCTGGTTGACAGCACGCTGATACCCAATCCATCGAGGACGGGTCTCAACTGGTTGCTTCTGCAATAGAACCTTCTGCCAGGTTTACTACTTCTTTCAATATGCCTGATGACTTTTTCGCCATCAGGACCATATTTAAGAAAAACTCGAAGAATAAGGTGTGACTTATTGAGATCAGTTTCAGGATGCAAAAATTTTGCTCCATGAGCATCTTTTTGCAAAGTGCCAACTTGATAATCAACAATAAAACCCTCATCCTTGAGAACCTTAGCAACATTAACTTTAAAATTAGTTGAATCCATATCCACAAGAGGCCGTTCTATACGATTGGCATTACGAATACGAGTAAGCATATCTGAAATCGGATCTGTCATCATTTTAGGAGTACCTTACCAGCTAGCCTTGGTTACACCAGGAATTAAACCATCACTTGCAAGATTTCTAAAGCAAATTCTGCAAATACCAAATTTACGATAGACCGCTTTGGGTCGACCACAAATCTTACAACGAAGTCTCACCCGAATCTTATCCCTAGGAAGCATGGGATGATTTTTAGGGTCTTTCTTATTTTTATCTAGTCTCGCCATATCTCTACGAAAGCGAGCTAATTTTGCGTCCGTTGCCATGTTAACTTTTTCCCGTAATTATTCCTTGAAGGGCATACCAAAAGCACGAAGTAGGTCACGCGCCTCTTCATCACTTTTAGTAGTAGTAACAAAGGTAATATCCATACCCTGTACAAAATTCAATTTGTCAGGATCAAGTTCTGGAAATACACCTTGTTCAGCAATACCCATACTGTAATTACCCTGGCCATCGAAACTCTTGGGATTCAACCCACGAAAATCGCGAATACGAGGAAGAGCCATGCTCACCAAGCGGTCAAGAAATTCATACATTCTTTTGCCGCGCAGAGTTACTCTGCAACCGATGGCATTTCCTTCACGCAAGCGAAAACCACTGACCGCCAATTTTGCTTTGGTGATCTGAGGTCGCTGGCCTGCAATATGAGCAAGTTGGTCAGCAGATTGTTCCATTCTGGACTTATCTTGCAACGCTTTACCCACACCCATATTGATAACGATTTTAGAAAGCCTTGGTAGGCTAAAAATATTAGTCCTCCCAAGTTTCTGGGAAATAAGGGGGACAATCTCTTTATGATATCGTTCAAGTAACCTTGCCATTGTTCACTCACCGGGCTTTCGCCCAAAAACATATAATAAAAATAACCAATCAGAAGTTCACTAACTCTACTTGGCTTTGGAAATCGTACCTAAATCAGCTTTACACTTCTTACATTCGCGGAATTTTCTGCCATCTGCTGCAATCTTACGTCCGTAGCGAATGCCTTTTTTGCAATTAGGGCAAAAAAGCAATACATTTGAAACAGCAATAGGTGCTTCGACAGAAAGTCGACCGCCCTGAGGGTTTAACTTATTAGGTTTCACATGTTTGTAAACACGATTGATACCTTCGATAACTACACGATTTTTGGCTGTTATTACGCGAAGAACCTTGAGGGCACGGCCTTTGGCGGCATCATCACCCGCAATCACTTCAACAAGATCATCTTTTTTTACATGCATGGCTTAATCTCTTATTCAGCAAATCCTAAGGAAGAAGTTATACAACTTCGGAAGCAAGACTAACAATTTTAGCAAAACCACAGTCGCGTAATTCTCGAGCTACAGCACCGAAAATACGAGTACCACGGGGATTCATATCCGCATCAACTAGAACCAAAGCATTTCTGTCGAATCGAACATAACTGCCATCGGGCCTGCGAGTTGTCTTTTTAACTCGAACGATTACGGCTTTTACAACTTCACCTGGTTTTACTTCACCACCAGAAATTGCTTTTTTTACACTGCATACGATGACATCGCCCAAACCTGCGGATCGCCGTTTGGTGCCACCAAGCACTTTAATACACATGCATTCTTTTGCACCGGTATTATCTGCAACATCTAAATAACTATACATCTGAATCATAAGATACCCAATATTTTCTGAGTTAGATAATAGATTAAAATCTACTATGCTTGGTCTAAACCGGTTGAGCAATATCCTTAACACTAGGAGATGCTGAGAGGGCCTTTTTAACAATGCTTGACAAGCGCCAAAACTTTGTCTTAGAAAATGGTCTTGATTCTACAATTTCAACAGTATCTCCTATATGAGATTCATTGTTTTCATCGTGAACATGGCATGTGGTACTTCTACGAATATACTTTCCGTACTTGGGATGTTTAACCAAGCGGGGAATTACGACAGTTCGGGTCTTGCTTCGCTTATCGCTGGTGACAACACCAACCATAACACGTCTTCGACCACGGGTGTTTTGCGCCTCCAACATTTTCTACTTACTCCCTGAACTTAAAGCGCGCTCTTTAAGAATTACACGCTCTCGTTGAAAAGTTTTAACTCTTGCAATTTCTTTTTTTGCTTTACGAATCTCACTAGGAGTTTCGAGACGATCAGTTGCAGATTGAAATCTAAGGTGAAAAAGATTCTTCACCAAATCTTTCAATGACCCTTCAAGCTGCTCGTCACTCATCCCTTTATAGTCTACTGATTTCATAATAATTTACCTCAGCTACCAAGAATAACTTGATAGTTATCCAATACTTGGCCTTCTAGTTACAAGCCTGCATCGAAAAGGCATTTTATAAGCAACTTTGCTTAATGCTTCTTTTGCAATGGCTTCAGGCAGTCCACCAATTTCATATAAAATCATGCCAGATTTTACGACAGCAGCCCAGTATTCTGGTTCCCCCTTGCCTTTACCCATGCGGGTTTCAGCAGGAATAGAAGTAATGGACTTATTAGGGAAAACCCTAATAAATAACTTTCCTTCACCATGAATAGAATGCGAAGCCGTAATACGACCTGCTTCTATTGCTTGTGCAGAAAGCCATCCAGAATCTAGCGACTGTAAGCCGTATTCACCATAGCTTACGGTATTGCCCCGATGGGCGTTACCTTTTATTTTGCCGCGTTGGCTTTTTCGAAACTTTACCCGCTTTGGCATCAGGGCCATCGATAGTCTCCTCAGTCAGGAAATCACCGTTATTAATCCAGACTTTAACGCCTATATTACCTTGTCCAGTAACGGCCTCGGTGAAGCCGAACTCAACTTTTGCACGCAAAGTTGAAAGTGGAACGCTACCAGCCATTGCACCTTCAGTCCTCGCCATTTCAGCACCACCAAGACGACCGGAAAGTTGGACTTTAATGCCTTTAGCACCAGCCTCCATTGTTGTTTCCAGGGCACGCTTGGTAACTCTTCTAAAACTTGCACGTTTTGCCAACTGTTCCGCGATTTCTTGGGAAACAAGTTGGGCATCTACTTCGGGTCTTGCAATTTCAATGGTCTTAACTTCAATATGGCGATGACAAAGAGTTTCTAAATCTTTGGTAAGCTTTTCAACTTCTTGGCCTTTTTTGCCAATAATCACACCAACTTTGGAAGTAAGAATCACAACAACCACTTTTTCTCTAGTTCGTTCAATACGAACTTTGGAAATACCAGAGCTTTTATAACGGCCGTGGATAAATTTCCTGATTTTATGATCTTCGAACAAGAGTTCAGCGAAATCCTTTTTCCCAGCAAACCAAGTGCTTTGCCAAGGAAGAAAAATACCGGTTCTGAATCCTGTTGGTCGTACTTTTTGTCCCATTTTACCTAATCCTTAAGACTAAAATCTCAGTCGCAATGAAAATTACAGGTAACAAAAATTAATCTGCTGCTTCTTCCTGACCATCAGAAAGAGTTACATGAATATGAGCAATTCGGCGTTTAATAGGATAAGCGGTACCGCGAGCACGAGGCATAATACGCTTCATGATCGGGCCACCATCAACACGCGATTCACTCACAATAAGTTCTTCGATATCACGAGCGCCCCGGAATTCAGCATTACCTAAGGCGCTTTTGACTACTTGTTCAAGTAATCTTGCGCTTCGGTTGTGAACAAACCTAAGCAACTCCAGTGCTTCTTCAGCAGTTCTGCCTCTAATTAAAGTAGCAAAAGGCCTAATTTTTCTAGGCGACATATCTGCATATCTGTGTATAGCGTTATACTGCATTACCCACCTCTAAAACTTACTAGAACACTATCAATAATTCCGGGGACAGGATTTGAACCTATGACCTCCAGGTTATGAGCCTGGCGAGCTACCTCTGCTCCACCCCGGGGTATTTCAACGACTAAGCTTTGGCTTTACCACCACTGTGGCCTCGGAAAGTTCTCGTTGGAGAAAATTCACCAAGTTTATGACCAACCATATCTTCAGTTACATAAACCTTAGGGAAGAACTTTCCGTTGTGAACAAGAAAAGTCGCTCCAACAAATTCAGGAATTATGGTACAATCTCGAGCCCATGTTTTAATAGGTTCACGATTATTAGTTTTGATAGACTTTTCTACTTTTGTAAAAAGTCTCTCATCGACGTGTGGCCCTTTTTTTAACGATCGACTCATGCTCGAATTAGCTCCAAAAAAACCGTATCTACATAGTGTAGTGTAACTTTCGACTCTGACCAGTTATAATTATGAACCAGCAGTTCGAGGTCCAGGTCTTCTTCGTCTAACGATTGAAGAATTGGAAGGTTTTCGTTTCTGTCTGGTTTTTCCACCCTTTGCAAGTACCCCTGTAGGTCCGCAAGGATTTCTACCGCCACCTGTTCTACCTTCACCACCACCCATTGGATGATCCACAGGATTCATCGAAGTACCACGGTTGTGAGGCCTACGACCCATCCACCTGGATCGGCCAGCTTTTCCCAAGCTTACATTCATATGATCGGTATTCCCAATCATCCCGATGGTAGCTCTACATTCATTACTAACTCTTCGAACTTCACCTGAAGGAAGAGTAATTTGAGCCCATTTACCTTCGCGAGCCGTAAGAGTTGCTTTTGTACCAGCACTTCTACAAACTTGGCCGCCATGCCCGGGTTGAAGTTCAACATTATGAATAATCAAGCCTAAGGGTATTTTCTTAAGAGGCATACAATTGCCAATTTTTGGTTCCACATCTTCACCGCTCATTACCTTGTCGCCTGCAGTTAAGCCTTCAGGAGCAAGAATATATGTTTTTTCGCCATCTTCATATTCGAGAAGGGCAATGCGGGAACTTCGGTTTGGATCATATTCTATAGAAATTACGGTGGCAACAAGACCATCGTGATTTCGTTTGAAATCGATGATTCGGTATTTTTGTTTGTGACCACCCCCACGAAACCTGGTGCAGGTAACCCCTTGGTTATTACGGCCTCCGGTTTTCTTCTTAGGAAGCAAAAGGCTTTTTTCGGGCTTTCGTTTGCGGTCAGTAATTTCAGCGAAGTCGCTGACACTGCCTTGTCTACGGCCGGGAGTAACCGGTTTGTATTGTCTGATTGCCATCTCTCACCTCAGTATCAACAAATTCAATTAAAAAACAATATTTAGAATAATTCGATCTTGGGACTATCTGGTTTAAGGGTCACAATAGCCTTTTTCCAGTTAGAAAGTTTCCCGATCCTATTTTTAAAGCGCTTGTTTTTTCCCAAGCGATTTGCAGTTCGCACTCTAGCAACTTTTACATTGAATAGTTCTTCAATGGCGCCTTTTATTTCATCTTTGGTTGACCAAGGATTTACTTCAAAAGGGTATGCTGCTTTATGGGTAGACTGGTGTGTACCCTTTTCAGTAATCAAAGGTCGAATTACAATTTGGTGGGCATCAAGCTTTGGGCCACCAGATTTTGTTCGTCTACTATGCATTGAAGTATTCATCGCTATTTGTCCTAATATCACAATCGATAAACTAGTTAGCTTTTTTGTTTTTAAGTTCTTCCAAGGCTTCCTTGGTGAGAACCAAACGCTTTTGTCTTAAAACTATATAGGCATTTAATTCTGATGCGGGAAGAACCTTAACTCCATGCAAATTTCTTGCAGAGAGGTAAAGTTGTTTGTTTGGACCTGAAACACCAAGAAGGCAAGTAGTTTCATCAATTTTCAAGGCTTTAAGAATTGTCAAAATCCCTTTAGTCTTGATTTCGGTTAGTGTCAAATCATCAATAATCAAAGCTTCGTTATCTTGGAATTTGCTCAAAAGAGCCATTCTGGTAGCAGCTCGAACCGCCTTCTTTGGAAGATGGTATTCATAATCTCTTGGCTTTGGACCTTTAGCGGTACCACCACCACGGCGTTTGTTAGTTCGTTTGTTACCAACTCGAGCGTTACCCGTTCCTTTTTGACGAAACAACTTTTTCGTGCTGCCTGCAACTTCGCCCCTGCGAAGAGTGCTATGGGTACCAGCACGTTGATTTGCAAGGTGCATAATCACAACATCGTGAAGAAGTTGTTTTTTAACTTCGCCACCGAAATCAGCAGGGTTGATGCTTTCGCTACCAACTTGCTCGCCTTGTTTATTGAAGACATTTACTGTTAACATATCCATCCCGCCTGTTTAATCGCCCTAATCAATCAATACTTAATGATTAATCATTATTACAAATAATATTGTTTTCGGCACAAATCGGCTGCCAGAAACTTAAATTATCACAACAAACTATGGATAAATTTGAGGGTTATTCGTTTCCAGAGGGTTAAAACCTTTGATCTGGAAAGGAGTAAACACCAAAGTTATTTTGTGGCTCCTGCCATCACGCGAATTTTGATATCTACGCCTGGTGGTAAACTAAGGCCTTTATTAAGGGCTTCAATGGTTTTACCCTGAGGTTGAAGAATCTCAATCAATCGTTTGTGAGTTCTTATTTCAAACTGTTCTCTTGATTTCCGGTCAATGTGCGGACTCCGCAACACTGTGTATCGTTCCACGCGTGTAGGCAATGGAATGGGGCCATTAACAATAGCGCCGGATTGTTCTGCAATTAAGACGATTTCTTGGGCAGTTCTGTCCAATACTTCGTGGTCATATGCTTCCATCCGAATTCTGATTTTTTCTTTACTGCTTGCCACCGTTCCGCTCCTCACGATTACTTCATTATTCCCGATATAAAGGGAAACAGTAAGGATATGCACTTAGGAACCCACTGTCAAGATTCACAAAAATATAAGTGCAAAGCATCCAAACACATAAAATAAGGAATAATTGGTTCTTTTCAACAACAAACAAAAGAAAAACACTAATTAGGCAAAAAGACTAGGTTATTTAAAGGTTAAAAAGCAAATGGATTAAGCATATTTTTTAGGACTTCGTTCGGGGCAGGGGAGTAAGAGTACGGCTCCATGGTGGAAGAAGCACGTCCCTGACTTAAACTTCGCACTTTATCTGCATAATCAAATAGTTTTGCCATGGGTACTATTGCCTCAACAACCCTCATTTTGCCACGAATATGTAATTCGCGGATTTCGGCCCGTCTGGCATTTAGATCAGCGGTAATTGGCCCTAAATATTCTTCTGGAAGGGTTACTTCCAGTTTCATGACTGGTTCTAATAAAATCATGTTGTCTTTTAAGGCTTTTTGAACCGCATCAGCCCCTGCAGATTGAAAAGCAACTTCGGAAGAAAGTTGCTCGTCCATTTTTGCACCGGTAATAATTGCTTGTACATTCATCACCGGGTAACCAAGTTCACCTGATTGAAGCGCTAGTTTAATGCCTTGTTCTGCAGCATTTAGTAGTATTTGGGTTAAATCATCAGGTTTAAGTTTGTGCGAAACCTTGATATTATCTTCGCTTTTATCTGAATTTGGTGGATAGGGGGAAAATTCAACCACAAGCTTGGCAAAAAGCCCAGCAGACCCAGATTGCCTGACGCATTCCCCTTCGACTCGCAAAGCTTTTTTAAGGGTTTCGCGATAGCTTACCCTGGGTTTTCCTGCTCGAACTTTTAGGCGAAAATCCCGCTCCATCCTGTGTTGTTTGATTTCCAAATGAAGCATTCCCATACCGCTCATCAGGGTTTGCCCTGTTTCCGGGTCGATTTTAACTGAAAAAGTTGGATCTTCTTTTCGCAACATATTTAGAGTGTCGATCAGTTTTTGTTTATCTGCGGAGGATTCTGGCTCAATTGACCGACTGACGACTGCTTCCGCAAATTTAATTTTTTCTAACAAAATCGGATTTAGAGGATCGCAAATAGTATCGCCGGTAATGGCCTCTTTCATACCAACTACTGCGACTATGTCTCCTGCGAAAGCTTCGGTTAATTCTGTTCTGCTGGCAGGATCTGCAGCAGTGTGGTAAATTTTTCCGACAAACTCTTTGACATCGCGCCCGGTGTTAAGGACTCTACTTCCAACTTTTAATACACCTGAATAAATGCGAACAAAAAAGAGTTCTCCATGTGCATCAGAGGTGATTTTAAATACAAGCCCACAAAAAGGATCTTTAGTATCGGAGTTTCTATTTTCTTCTTTATCTTTCTTTTTAGGATTGATTCCTTTGACAGGAGGCCTGTCTAGCGGACTTGGGAGGTACCAACTTACCCCGTCAAGTAAAGTTTGAATACCAATATGCTCGCGACCACTCCCGCACAGTACGGGCTGAATGAGTTTTTTAAGAGTTCCTTCTCGCAATACTTCACGAATTAAGTTCGTTGGTATTTCCATACCTTCCAGGTAAAAAGTAGCTATGCGATCTCTCAAATCTATCGCACTGATTTTGTCGATGAGGTTTTCGCGCCAAGTGTTGGCGTAGTCTTGATACTTTTCAGGTATATCAAATATCCTGATTGTTTTTCCTTGGTTAGCTGGATCGAATTCGAGAGCTTTCATTTCGACAAGGTCGATGATTCCATGAAAAGGATTATCGCTATCTTTAATAGACCCGCTTCCCATTGGGATGATGATGGGTACAGGTTTGGCTTCGAGGCGAGATGTGATTTCTGTAATTGCGTTTTCGAAGTTTGCGCCAACCACATCCATTTTGTTGATAAAAACCAATCGAGGGACTTCGTATTTGTCGGCTTGTCTCCAAACTGTTTCGGATTGTGCTTCCACGCCTTTTTGAGCATCAAACACAACAACGCAACCGTCAAGAACTCTAAGACTGCGCTCGACTTCGGCGGTAAAATCGACATGCCCTGGAGTATCGATCAGATTGATTCTTGTTTCGCGCCATTGGAAGGGTATGCAAGCACTGTAAATGGTGATACCGCGTTCTTGTTCTTCTTCATCGTAATCCGTGGTGGTATTGCCTGAATCAACAGCACCTAGTCTGTGAACAACGCCTGCATAATAAAGGACATGTTCAGTGGTTGTAGTTTTACCTGCATCGATGTGGGCAATAATACCAATGTTACGAAAGTTGGAGAGGTCGAGATTTTCATTAGCCATTGGACAACTCAAGAAAGAAGAATAGAGGGTGTTAAATAAAAAAAGGCCCGCTGGAATGAAATCCAGAAGGCCCGGTGATTTAAGCGGCTGGAAAATTTACCAGGCAAAATGTGCAAATGCCTTATTAGCATCTGCCATCTTGATGGTATTTTCGCGTTTGGACATAGCTTCACCTTCACGACGAAAGCCAGCAATGAGTTCATCAGCCAAGCGAAGGTACATAGGGCGGCCAACTTTATCACGAGCAGCGCCAACAATCCAGCGAATCGAAAGGCTTTGTTGCCTAGAGCGATTAACTTGCATTGGAACCTGATAAGTAGCACCACCAACTCGTTTGCTACGGACTTCGACCGTTGGCTTAACATGCTCAACAGCTTGGGTGAAAACTTCGAGCGGATCCATATCTGGAATACGCTTTTTGATTTGTGCCATCGCATCATAGAAAATACGACAAGCGGTCTGCTTCTTGCCAGAAGTCATGACGCAATTAATAAATTTGCTGACCAGCTTGGAATTATAAACTGGATCGGGTTTAAGCGTTTCAGCGCTTGCAGTCCTTTTTCCCATGATATTCTCTTACCTTTGTACTTGGATCAGGAGGAATGATTACTTAGATTCGCGCTTCGTACCGTACTTGGAACGAGCTTGTTTACGATCAGATACACCTTGTGAGTCGAGTACACCACGAACGATATGGTATCGAACCCCGGGCAAATCGCGTACACGACCGCCACGCACAAGAACAATTGAATGTTCTTGAAGGTTATGACCTTCGCCAGGGATGTAAGCCGTGATTTCGATCTGGTTAGAGAGACGAATACGGGCGACCTTACGAAGCGCAGAGTTAGGCTTCTTAGGGGTCATGGTTTTAACTTGCAAGCAAACGCCCTTTTTATGAGGGCAACCTTGCATCGCAGGATGCTTGGGTTTGCTGAATTGTTGAACTCTGGGCTTTCGAACTAATTGATTAATCGTTGGCATAGTATCAAACCAAAACAAGAGTTTCTGTTACACAGATAAAGAACCCTAATGGGCGCAATAACTGTAAACATTTAAATTAGGAACATATCCACACAAGGTCAAGTAACTGCTTCAAATGGGTGTTTCCAGAAATCAATCTGAAAACACCTAAGTCTTTACATACTAGTTAGTTAAGAGTGCTTCTTTGTCGTCTGATTTGCCAAGGATGTTTCCTGAGCTTTCATCAACATAAGGAGAATTAACCTTAACTTCGGAATTCTGGTGATCACTAAAACCAGTTCCTGCGGGAACTAAGTGACCAAGAATAACATTTTCTTTAAGTCCAACAAGGTAGTCAACCTTGCCTGCCAAAGCTGCTTCGGTAAGAACCTTTGTAGTTTCTTGGAAGGATGCAGCCGAGATAAAGCTATCGGATTGAACCGATGCCTTGGTAATACCAAGGAGTTGGGTGCTACAAGTAGCAGGTTCGGGTTTGGTAAAGGTAGGAAGAACTTTGTCATCAGCTTCGAGCAATGCTCGTTCTTCTTCAAAGACATCCTTGGCAATGATTTTACCTTCTTCAAACTTAGAATCGCCAACTTTTTTGATCTTAACGCATTCACGAAGTCGTTGATTTACATGCTGGAATGCGAAGCGATCGATGACTGAGCCAGGTAGTAATCCGGTATCGCCCATTTTTTCAACTTTGACTTTGCGAAGCATCTGGGAAACGATGATTTCAATATGCTTATCATCGATATCAACACGCTGGGTTCGATAAACAGCTTGAATTTCGCGGACCAAGTAAGCTTGAGCAGCTTCTGTTCCACTGATGCGAAGAATATCATGAGGAGCAAGAGGGCCTTGAACCAAGGCATCGCCTTCACGAACCCTATCACCAGCATGAACTCGAAGATGTTTGCCTGGGGGAACAAGATGCTCGATCTTGGTACCAGAAGGCTTGCCGTGATCATCAACTGGAATAACCCAAATAGTTCGTTTGCCACGACGCTTATCGCCAATTTCGACAACCCCAGCGACTTCGGCCATAACGGCGGGATCACGAGGGCGCCTAGCTTCAAAGATTTCAGTAACGCGAGGAAGACCACCAGTAATATCCTGTGTACCAGAAACTTCTCGAGGAGTTTTAGCAAGGAGTGCGCCGGCAGAAACCATTTGGCCTTCACGAACTTCGATGACTGCTTTTTCAGGCATGTAGAAGAACATGAGTTTTTGGCCACGCTCATCATTAATGAAGACTTGTGGATGAAGCTCGCCCTTATGTTCCATAATTACCCAGCGTTCTGCGCCGGTAACTTCATCACTTTCCTTGCGGAAAGTTTCGCCTTCAACGATCTCTTCGAAAGTAATTTTACCGCCACGGTCAGCGATAATTGGAATAATATGTGGATCCCATTTGCAAAGGATCTGGCCGGGAGCAACTTGCTGACCCTTTTCAACAAAGAGAATCGATCCGTTTGGAACCGCATAGGTTTCAAGGACTTTATCTTTGGGTCCAAGGATTTTAATTTCACCATTTCGGGTAAGAGCAATCTTTTCCTTCTTGTCGTTGATAACGATGTCGAGGCGTTCGTAGCTGACAGTACCAACCTTTTTGGCCTTATGTTCGCTCTCGCCTACTTCGCGTTTCACCACCCCACCGATGTGGAAGGTACGCATGGTAAGTTGTGTTCCAGGTTCCCCAATGGACTGGGCAGCAATGATACCAACAGCCATGCCTTCTTCAACAAGCGAGCCGGTTGAAAGATCCATGCCGTAGCAAAGTCTGCAAATACCTAGAGGAGCAAGACAAGTCATGGGGCTTCGAACGGTAATTTTGTCGATGCCATAAAGTTCAAGCTTCAGGGCAGCTTCGGTTGAAATCATATCGTTTTCTTCAACGATAGTTTCACCAGTAACAGGGTTGCTAATGGTAACCCTGCTGACCCTACCGCGAATCGTTTCTGAAAGTGAGCGTTCAGTTTCCTCACCTTTAAGGATAGCAGATTTATCAATACCCGAGGAGGTGGCACAATCATGCATTGTAATAACCACATTTTGAGCCACATCAGCAAGTTTTCTGGTGAGGTAGCCTGAATCTGCGGTCTTGAGTGCGGTATCTGCCAAGCCTTTACGAGCACCGTGAGTTGAACTGAAGTATTCAAGAACGGAAAGACCTTCCTTGAAGTTCGCCTTGATAGGCGTTTCGATAATGGTACCGTTAGGTTTTGCCATTAGACCGCGCATACCAGCAAGTTGGCGGATCTGTTCGATACCACCGCGTGCGCCGGAGTGTGCCATCAAGAAAATAGGATTAAGATAAGGGCGTTTTTTGCCCGTCTCATCAGGACGAGTGTCGTTGCGAAGATCTTCCATCATCTGTTTAGTGATAGCTTTACTTGCATTGGTCCAAAGATCGATAACGTTATTGTAGCGTTCGCGTTCAGTAATATTACCTTTGTCGTAATTTTTGCGAATCTTTTCGACATCTTTTTCAGCTTCGATAAGGATTTTCTCTTTGGTATCTGGAGTGCGCAGATCGTCAGTTGCAAAGGAAAGGCCGGATCTAGTGGACTCGCGGAAACCGATTTCTTTCATACGATCAAGAAGTTCAATGGTAGCGCGTCTACCAAGGGCTTGATAGCACTCCGCAATAATGCGGGAAAGATTTTTGGTTGAGAGAGCAAGGTCATAAAAGGCCATGCGATCATCAAGGATGTTATTAAAGATAACGCGACCAACGGTACTTGTAACAAGGCCATTGGATTTTCTTGGAAGCTCTTCAACCTTGGTTTTGTCTTTTTCAAAACGGATTTCAGAGATGAACTTTTTGTGGATGGGAAGTCGCACATGAATGCGGGCATGAATGCCAATTTTTCGCAGATCAAAAGCGGTGAAAACTTCTTTGGTGCTGGCAAAAGTCTTGCCTTCGCCTGATTCTCCACTTTCGCCCATTTCTCCGCGAGTTGCAGTCAAGTAATAGCAACCCATAACGATGTCCTGGGAAGGACTGATAATAGGCTGACCATTTGCAGGGCTGAAAATGTTATTGGTGGACATCATCAACACGCTAGCTTCAACTTGTGCTTCGATTGAAAGGGGCAGATGCACTGCCATCTGATCGCCGTCGAAGTCAGCATTAAAACCTTTACAAACCAAAGGATGAATGCGAATGGCATTACCTTCGATAAGCACAGGCTCGAAAGCCTGAATACCCATACGATGCAGGGTAGGGGCACGATTCAAAAGAACTGGATGATTCTTGATAACTTCTTCAAGAATATCCCAAACATGATCATCTTTTCTTTCAAGCATTTTCTTGGCAGACTTGATAGTGTCTGCATGGCCTAATTCTTTAAGCCTTCGAATAATAAATGGTTGGAACAATTCCAAAGCAATCTTCTTAGGCAAACCGCACTGGTGCAATTTGAGTTCAGGGCCAACAACGATAACTGAACGGGCGGAGTAATCGACGCGCTTGCCCAAAAGGTTTTCGCGGAATCGACCTTGCTTACCTTTGATCATGTCCGTTAGGGACTTCAATGGTCTGTTGCTGGATCCAAGAACTGGGCGCTTGCAACGACTGTTGTCAAATAGTGAATCAACAGATTGCTGAAGCATTCGTTTTTCATTTCGAATGATAACTTCAGGAGCATTGAGGTCGACCAATTTTTTGAGGCGATTATTACGGTTAATAATACGACGATAAAGATCGTTAAGATCTGAAGTTGCGAAGTTGCCGCTGTCCAGCAAAACCAAAGGACGAAGGTCTGGTGGAATAACTGGGACGCACTCAAGGACCATCCATTCGGGTTTGTTTTGTGGGCCACCCAATCCGGAATCGCGGATAGCTTCAACAACTTTAAGCCTTTTAACAAGGTCTTTAAGCTTTTGCTTGCTGGGTTTATCTTTCTTTTCTTCAGCATCCAGGCGTTTTCTTAAATCGATTGAAAGATCGACAAGATTCAAGCCGGTGAGAAGCTTGCGAATTGCTTCAGCCCCCATTTCAGCCTTGAATGATTCGCCGTAATTATCACGACTCTTACGGTACTCATCTTCAGTAAGGAGCTGGCTTTTTTTAAGTGGAGTTTCACCAGGATCGGTAACCACATAATCTTGGAAGTAAATAATCTTTTCCAAGCTGGTGGTTTTCATATCGAGCAAGGTTCCAAGGCGAGAAGGCATCGCTTTGAAGAACCAAATATGAACAACAGGAGCAGCAAGTTCGATGTGACCCATGCGTTTTCTACGAACGCGACTATGGGCGACTTTGACGCCACAACGGTCACAAATCATGCCTTTGTATTTCATGCCGCGATATTTACCGCAGGAGCATTCCCAATCTTTTTCAGGCCCGAAAATTCTTTCGCAAAAGAGACCATCTTTTTCAGGTCGATAGGTTCGATAATTGATAGTTTCGGGTTTCTTTACTTCGCCAAATGACCAATTACGAATGTCATGTGGGCTAGCAAGACTGATGCGAACAGCACCATAGTCATTAATACGATCATAAGAACTATCACCATTATTAGCATTGCTCATAGATAGCATCGCCTCCGCAGTGAAGAATCCGGTAAAAACCCCGGCCGACCTATAGGGAAAATCTCAATAATAACACATACCCCAGCTAAGTTAACAAACATAGCTGGGGATTAAATTAACTATAATCGCTTCTTTTCTAATTGCATGTTCAGTGCCAAGCCACGAATTTCATTGGTTAAAACATCAAAGCTTGCAGGTGTGCCAGCTTCGAGGGTGTTTTCACCTTTAACCATGGATTCATAAATCTTGGTTCTGCCTTCAACATCGTCGCTCTTGACGGTAAGAAGTTCTTGAAGGATGTATGCAGCACCGTAAGCTTCGAGTGCCCAAACTTCCATTTCCCCAAAGCGTTGTCCACCGAAGCGGGCTTTGCCGCCGAGGGGTTGTTGGGTAATGAGTGAATAGGGACCAGTTGCTCGGGCATGCACTTTGTCATCAACAAGGTGATGCAATTTAAGCATGTAAATATAACCAACGGTAACAGCCTGTTCGAATCGTTCGCCCGTTCTGCCATCAAACAAATAACTTTTACCAGAGACAGGCAAGCCGCATTCTTTCAAGACATCCCGAATTTCTTCTTCGGTAGCTCCATCGAAAACAGGGGTGATGGCCTTGAAACCAAGCTTGGAAGCTGCCCAACCAAGATGGGTTTCAAGAATCTGTCCCACATTCATACGACTAGGAACACCAAGAGGATTCAAAAGAATATCAACAGGAGTACCATCAGCAAGATAAGGCATATCTTCGACAGGTAAAATTTTGGAGATAACCCCCTTGTTACCATGTCGACCAGCCATTTTATCGCCGACAGAAATCTGTCGTTTTGCAGCAACATAAACCTTGACCATTTGTTGAACGCCTGGAGGAAGTTCATCACCCATTTTGAGGATGTTGAGCTTGCGATCCTTTTCGTCAAACAAAGTGTTCAAGCGTTCGCGATGTCTGCCATAAACTTCAACGCAATCTTTTTTGCGTTCTGGGCTGCGAATATCGAGACGGTCCATGGTGAAATGCTGCGCAAGATCGAGCAAGGCTTTTTCGTCCTTGTCGGTGGAAGACTTGCCTGCAAAATCTTTGACCAGATTTTTATCTAGAACGCCGCCCAACTCGGTAAGCATCGAACGGAATTCTTCGATGATTATTTTGTTGTAATGAGATTCAAGATCACGGGATTCTTTGTCAAGTGTCTTTCTTTCTTCATCAGTCATGCTGGATTTGCGACAGAATCTCTTGGATTCGGTAACAATGCCTTCAATACCCGATGGAACTTCAAGACTGTCATTTTTGACATCTTCGCCAGCGCGGCCGAAGATTGCATAAAGCAATTTTTCTTCAGGAGTAAGTTCGCTCTTAGACTTGGGTGATACCTTGCCTACAAGGATATCGCCTGGTTGAACATAGGTACCAATACGAACCACACCATGTTCATCAAGGTTTGCAAGTGCCTTGGGTGAAACATTGGGGATATCGCGGGTAAATTCTTCCTTACCGAGTTTGGTTTCCCGAATCTCGATTTCAAAATGTTCAATGTGAATACTGGTGTAAGTATCGTTGTGAACCAGTTTCTCACTGATGATGATAGCATCTTCAAAGTTGTAACCATCCCAAGACATAAATGCGACAAGCACATTTCTGCCCAGAGCGAGTTCGCCATGACTGGTGGCAGCACCATCAGCAAGGACGGTACCTTTTTTAACTTTTTGGCCAAATTTAATAAGAGGCCTGTGGTTTTGGCAGGTATGTTCGTTAAGGCCTACGAACTTGCGAAGGATTAGTTCGCGATACCCAGATTGAGCTCGTGCACGATCAAGAACACTGCCTTCACCAGTATCAGCAAGCTTATGATGGCCCACAATAATGCGATCGGAATCAACATACGTGATGTAGCCATCGAGTGGTGATTTGAGAACCATGCCGCTGTTGTAAGCAACATCTTTTTCAAGGCCAGTGGCAACAAGTGGAGCCTCGGTGATTAGCAGGGGAACCGCTTGCCTTTGCATGTTGGAACCCATCAATGCACGGTTTGCATCGTCATGTTCCAAGAATGGAATAAGGCCGGCAGAAACTCCGACCATTTGCTTGGGGCTAATGTCGATGTATTCTACTTCATCAGCACCAACCTGCTTGAAGTCACCTTGATGGCGTGCAATGATACGCTCTTCGGTAATTTTCTGGCCATCGGAAGGGGCATCGGCTGGTGCAAGGTTAGCAAGAGCTTCTTCATCAGCACGCAACCATTTTACTTCGGTGGTTAGTTTGCGTTTTTTGATTGCCCTGTAGGGGGTAATAAGGAAGCCATAATCATCAACACCAGCATAAATGCTAAGATGCGAGATAAGACCAATATTAGTACCTTCAGGAGTTTCAATTGGGCAGATTCTTCCGTAGTGCGAAATGTGAACATCGCGTACATCGAAGCCAGCCCTTTTTCTGTTCAAACCACCAGGCCCAAGGGCAGAAAGCCGCCTTTCGTGCGTCAACTGAGACAATGGGTTGGTCTGATCCACAACTTGACTAAGTTCACCACGGCCAAAGAAGTATTCGATGGCTGCAGAGATACTCTTGGGGTTGATCAATTGCCTTGGAGTCATATCCGTTTGTTCGCGCATACTCATGCGTTCTTGAACGGTACGCTTCAATTTAAGGAATCCCTTGCGCAACTCATCAGCAGCAAGTTCATCGATTGTTCTAACGCGCCTGTTACCAAGATGATCGATATCATCAGCATAACCTTCCTTGGCACGTAATTTAAGAACATACTTAATAGCGTTAAGGAAATCGATGGAACGCAAAGTCATTTCTGACTCTTGGATTTCCTGATCGAATTTTCGGTTAAGCCTGAAGCGGCCAACTTTACCCAGACGGTATCTGCTAGGGTCTTGGAACTTTTCTTTGAATAGTTCCTTGGCTTTTTGCAGCTGTGGGGGATTACCAGGACGAAGCCTCTGGTAGATTTTCAGTAAAGCTTCTTCATGAGTATTCGTTGCATCATCTTTCAAAGATGCCATGATGATCGGATCTTTGGCAGCTTTAAGAATGATTACTTCTTTGACACTAGTCAAAGAAATAGCATTAACCTTTTCTTCGGTAAGGATTTCGCCACTTTCAGCGTAAATCTCACCGGTTTCAGGATCAATTACATCCCCAACCACTTGAGCTGCTTTCAATCTGGCTTTACCTGCTGCTGTCATTTTTACAGCTTCGGTTTCATAAAATTCCTTGATGATATCAGCATCGGTGGAATAATTAGGATCCATTGCCCGAAGTAAAGTCATGGCGGAAAACTTGCCTGACTGATCAATTCGAACGCTTAGAGCATCCTTCTTCGTTACATTAATTTCAATCCAGCTACCGCGTTCAGGAATAATTCTGCAGCTATGCAATTCCTTATCGCCATCGATTGTTTTCTGAAAATCAACACCAGGTGAGCGATGTAATTGGCTTACAACAACGCGTTCTGCACCATTAATGATGAATTCACCGCCACCAATCATGATGGGCATTTCACCAAGAAAAACTTCCTCTTCAACAGGTTGTTCTTTTTCAAGGCGGAGCCAAACTTTAAATGGTCGGCCGTAAGTCAGCCTTAGTTGTCTGCATTCATCAGGGCCAAAACGCGGTTTGCCCAGTTCATAACGAAGGTACTGAAGACGAATTGTCTTATCGTAACTTTCAATAGGAAAAATTTCTTTAAGGACACCTTCTAAACCCGAAGCATCGCGCTTTTCAGGATGCACATCAAGTTGAATAAATCTATCGTAAGATTTAGTCTGGATGTCGGTTAATGAAGGCACATCTATGGTATCGCCAAATCGTCCAAAGTTTCTAACAACTTCTGGGGTGATTGTGCGTTTTGAAGTAATGGGCATGGCAAGTAGCTCCTACCCTTGGTGGATTCCAAGCAAAGTTCAATAATGCCGACAGGTACGAAAGAGGTGACAAACCAAAACCGTTCCATCGTCAGCCCAACGGGAACATCAAAAGTTAATAATAAAAGTCGGAGGACTCAATAACGCTAAAGCAAAGCCAGTTAGCTTAATTACATTCTGAATTAAACCGATATAGACATTACCAAGATTTTTTGGCATAAGATAAAATCTCCCAAAATAGCTAAAGCCAGGTATATAAACCTGGCTAAGTGCCTTAGTAAAATCAAATAACTCGATAATAGGATATCCTTTTGCTGACATATTTAAGTGAGCTTTCCCTTCCAAACAGCAGCAATTCTAAATAAAGGGAATCCATTTCCTTAATTCAGAGCAAATATCAAACAAAACAAGTATTTTCGTATTAAACCACAAGAACTAAGCATAGCAAAACAAAAAACGAATGAAACCCGGACAACAGCTTTAATATCTTAAAGAAGCTATCCGGAATCAAATTCGCTTTGTTTACTTCAAGCTTACTTTTGCGCCAGCATCTTCGAGCTTTTTCTTGACAGTCTCAGCTTCGTCCTTAGCAATGTTTTCCTTAACATTCTTAGGTGCGCCTTCAACTAAATCCTTAGCTTCTTTCAAGCCTAGGCCAGTGATTTCGCGAACAACCTTGATGATGCTGATTTTCTTGTCAGCAGCAGCAATGCCATCCAGAACCACAGTGAATTCAGTTTTCACTGGAGCAGCTTCAGCGCCAGCAGCAGCGCCACCAGCGGCTGCCATCATAACGCCACCGCCTGCAGCAGGTTTAATATTGTGAACCTTTTCAAGGTAATCAGCCAATTCGACTGCCTTGATCAAGGTAAGGGAAACGATTTTTTCTCCTAGATCTGAAATCTCTGGAGCGTAGGTTGTTGCATCGGACATGAAAACTTTCCTTTCTTAAATTGCTGCTTGAAGCTTAGCAGCGATTGGTGCGTAATAACGGTTAAAAAAAGACCCCTAGCTGGCGGTAGACTCTGCAGCAACCCCAGTGGTTTCTGCAGGAATTCTTTCGGATATTGTTTTGATCTGACTGGCAATTATGCCACCAACTGAAATAATCTGGCTGGCAAGCTTTGCACCAGGTGCAAGAATCATACCTGCGATAGTTCCAATTGCTTCTTCGCGCGTAGGCATCTTGATAGCAACATCAAACGAAACAAGCAAAGAGTCTGCCACTGCGCCTTTAATTTTTACAGTTGTTTTGTAACCTGCTGCGGTTTTAGGATTCTTAAGTTCGGCTTCGAGTTCGCGGCACAATTCTGCAATTGAATTCGCACCCCAAACCAAAACAGTAGGGCCATGGAAATAAGCAGAATCGCGGGCAATGTTGATGCCTTGTTCTGACAAAACCATTCGCGCCAAAGTATTTTTCACAACTTTGTAGTGAATTTTCTTTTTTCTAAGAGTCGCACGGAGACTCGTGTTGTTTTGCGCTGTAATTCCTTGAACTTCAAGAAATACTAAATCTTTAACATTTTTAAAGTCCTTACGAAGGGCTTCAATTTCCATACCTTTAATTAACTTACTCATATTTTCTGTATCCTGCTAAGGGATCAAACTCTAATGTTTGATCTTATCTTGTTGATTCAATTAAATTGTGACTGGAATTCCAGGACACATTGTTGCCGATATTGTTACAGACTTAATATAGTTGCCACGGATGCCAGTAGGCTTTGATGCCCGAACTTGCTCAACAAAAGCCAAAGCATTTGAAGCTATTTTGTCGGTATCAAAACTAATTTTGCCAATGCCTGCATGCACATTGCCACCTTTGTCTGAACGATATTCGACTTTACCAGATTTAAATTCTTTAACAATTGCACCAATATCTTGACCTGAACCAATGACAGTACCAGCCTTTGGAGTTGGCATTAAACCACGGGGTCCAAGAACCTTACCAAGGCGACTGACTTGCCCCATCATGTCTTGAGTTGCAAGTACAACATCGAAGTCTAGCCAGTTTTCGGACTGAATTTTTTTGATTAGATCGCCTTCACCGACGAAATCTGCACCCGCTGCAGTTGCTTTAGCAGAATTATCGCCTTGGCAGAAAACAAGAACACGAACCTTCTTGCCTACGCCGTGAGGAAGAGCAACACTACCACGAATCATCTGATCGCTTTGAGCGGAGTCAATACCCAAGCTCATGTGAATTTCGATAGATTCGTCAAATTTGGCACGTTTAATTTGTTTGAGAATCGTAATTGCTTTATCTAAAGAAACTTGGCCTTCTTTATTTACTTTTGCGTAAATTGTAGCAATCTGAGCTTTAAGCTTTTTACCTTTGTGCGGTGGCCTACCTGGTTGCTTGCCCTTCCTTTTACCGGAAGATTCAGAACTTATGTTGGCAGGTGCGGCCTTAGGTGTAGCAACAGGGGTTGCTGCTTCTTCTGAGACTTTTGGTTCTTTTTCTGATTTTGCCATGACTATTTCCCAAATTATTCGTGAATATTTATAGTAGATACAAATCGCAAGATCGGCCACTAGAAATTGGCCGTTTCTTGACGATTTTTATTTATGCTTAAGCTTCGACTGTTAAACCAAGGCTTCTGGCGGTACCAGCAATGATACGAGCAGCATGGTCTAAATCACGAGCATTAAGGTCAACAAGTTTCTTTTGTGCGATATCTCGAACTTGAGCTTGAGATACTTTAAAACCTTTGTATTTGCCACTTCCTTTGGTTTTTTCATCCCCAGGAATAACATCACCGCCCTTTTTCTTTTCGGGAGGAATGCCTGCAGCAATTTTCAGAAGGATGGAAGCTGGTGGGCTTTTCACAATAAATTCAAAAGAACGATCAGAATAAACTGTAATAACGATAGGTACGATAATACCTTTGTTATCTTTAGTTCGTTCATTGAATTGGGATACAAATGCCCCAATATTTACACCATGTTGCCCCAATGCTGGGCCAACGGGTGGTGCAGGGGTAGCCAAACCACCTGGACACTGTAGACGAATCTGAGCTGTAACTTGCTTTGCCATTTCAAACCCTTATTTAAACGATTTCAACTTGCCAGTATTCCAATTCAACGGGAACTGGCCTTCCAAAAATAGTTAATTCCACTTTAACTCGGCCCAATGCTTCCATGATCTCTTTAACTTCGCCATCCATGCCCGCAAAGGTTCCATCTTTTACCTTGATTCGATCGCCTGCATCAAAAGCGGGTCTGCTAACAACGGTAGCTGCAACATTATCACCTTTGACACGGAGCATGCGTTCGATTTCCCGTTCACTCATTGGGGTCGGTAGTTTATGAGTGGCAGTGCCACCTACAAAATCGCCAACACCAGTGGTTTCACGGAACAAATACAAGATCGGGTCGTTAAATTCGACTTCGACCATAAGATAACCAGGAAAAAGCTTTCTTTCTCTGGAAACTCTTTTGCCCCTCCGCATTTCCGTTACTTTTTCAATTGGAATATGGATTTGGCCAAAGAATTCTTCCAGACCATCAATTTTAACTCGTTTTTCGAGTGCTTCTTTGATGGATTCTTCTCTACCACTCTGAACTTTTACAACATACCAGCTTTTGCCTAAGCTAGGTATTGCACTAATTTCAGGTGTAGAACTTTGAACGGGATGACTTTCAGAATCTACTGAAGGGTCAACAGGTTGTTCTAAATTATCCGATACCATTGTTTCGAACTCCGAAACAGTTGTTTACCATTTTTTCAGGTCAACACTTGTATTTTTCTGAACACTATCCTGACCGAAGCGAAGCACCCCCGCTTTTGTCAGGAAAATTCTCCAAAACTGATCCATCGCAAACAAAAAGACAGACATAAGAACCAAGGTGGTCAACACCACAATGGTATCATGAAACAACTTCTTTTTGGTTGTCCAGGAAACTTTATTCATCTCGGCTTCAGTTGCGATCAAGAAATCGGCAAATACCGGAATATTGACAACTTTCCACGAGACCCATATTGCAAGAATGATTAAAAGAATCGGGCCAGAGAACTGAACTCCGGGCAGCAAAATTAAGGAACGATAGATGACAGTTCCCTCTGCAATTTTGAGTGGAACAGATTCTGCAGGTTTGCGATCATTTTTAATTAATTCGCGCGATTCTTCTTGGAACAAATCTTTGGATACTATCTCACCTACTTTATATTTAGAATCACCTGTTAACAAACCAATTTTAATAAAGAGGTTTGGATCAATGGCTGAATTAGCCATACGGAAATCTGCACGAGAAACTAATAATTGGTCTTCTGCTTTGTAACCAGCGGACTGGAGTAGAGCAAGCGTATCGCCTACTTTATCAGAGTTTATTTTAACTTTGCCAGTATAAGGTATTTCGATCTGCCAGTTGGAACCATTTCTTGCAAGGGTTTCGTTACGAACAAGAGTCATGATGCCTGTACCAAACAAAATAAGAAGACACATGATTGTGCCTCTTCGGATTTTGGATCCTTGATTTTGTTTAAAGGAATCGCGGGAAAACCAACCTTGATCTTCAATACGGTTAAAGAGCTTGATATTGTTAGGGCGGAAGAAAAATATAAAGGATCCGATTGCAGCAAGAGCAGCACCTGCGCCAGCCAAGCCCAACCCAAATGATTCTGGGAAGGCTCTTTTATCGAATACAAGACTTTCAGTAAATTTGCCCCAAAAAGAATCGAAATAAAGATTGGCAAGCACTAGGACAAATCCAATAAAAATACCTGCTTTCAGACCTGGTAGTTCGTGGAATATTTTGTTTTTTCCGATGACGATGAGGGCGGTAATACCAAGGCCAAATCCTACCAAGGCAAGTGTGATATTAGATGTTGACGATACGGGTGATTTAAAAAGATTAAACCATGCCAAAGGGAGGAGTTGCAGCAAAGCATAAGCAATAGCAACGAAGAGTACGAGAAAGCCCAAACTATAAATCGCAGGGTTAGCGTTTATAAAGGCGGGGGCTGTATCGGGTTTATTTTTAATGGTCGATGCCATTTTTGTCCTACGAATACCGACAGTTTAAAAAACCAGGCGAGTTAGCAATAGTTCGCCAATAATGATCATACGAGAAAATTATTTTTTTTCCCGATAATATTTTTAAGAACACGGGCGGAGGGAGTCGAACCTTCAACCCCCGGTTTTGGAGACCGGTGCTCTGCCAGTTGAGCTACACCCGTATTAATCATGTAACCAACCTTAACAAGTCATAACCAAAGCATAGGTTGGCAGGAATTACTTTTTGCGGGTTTCTTTATGAATAGTAACCTTGCGCAATTTTGGGCAATACTTTTTAAGTTCGAGGCGTTCTGGTCCGCGGGTTTCTTTTTGAGCCCTGTAGTTGCGTTCGCCGGATTCAGTGCATTCTAGCCAAACATATTCACGCATCGTAAACTCCAATTCACTAGTAGTCTAAAAACCAAGGGCACCCGAATGGAAATAGCTCCCGAGCGGGCGCCCCCCGGCTTTAACAAGGCTGGTGTTACTCAAGAATCTTGGTAACAACGCCAGATCCAACAGTTCTGCCACCTTCACGAATTGCAAAGCGGAGGCCTTCTTCCATAGCAATTGGGGAATCTGGCAAAAGTTGAACCACTAAACTTTTAACATTGTCACCAGGCATACACATTTCAACACCAGCAGGCAAAGTTACAGAGCCTGTAACATCAGTGGTGCGGAAATAGAATTGGGGACGATAGCCGCTGAAGAATGCGGTGTGCCTACCACCTTCTTCTTTGCTAAGCACATAGATTGAACATTCGAATTTGGTATGAATGTTGATACTGCCTGGCTTTGCAAGAACTTGGCCTCGTTCCACGCCATCGCGGTCAATACCACGAAGCAAAACACCAACATTGTCACCAGCTTGGCCTCTATCGAGGGTCTTCTGGAACATTTCGATGCCTGTGATAACGGTTTTCACTGGGTCTTTGCGGAGACCTAGAAGTTCAACTTCATCACCAACTTTACAAGCACCGCGTTCGATACGGCCAGTAGCTACAGTACCACGACCTTTAATTGAAAACACATCTTCGATGCTCATCAAGAAAGGTTTGTCTTCTTCACGAATAGGGTCAGGAATATAGTTATCCAAGGCATCCATAAGGTCGTCGAGGCATTTGCCAGCGACATCGTCTTTGCCAGCAGAAAGCATAACGGGAAGTGAGCTACCACGAATGATCGGAATTTCGTCGCCTGGGTATTCGTACTTGTTAAGAAGTTCGCGGATTTCCATTTCGACAAGTTCAAGAAGTTCTGGATCATCAACAAGATCTACTTTGTTGAGGTAAACGACAACTCTGGGCACACCGACTTGACGGGCGAGCAAAATATGTTCGCGCGTTTGGGGCATTGGGCCATCGTTTGCAGCAACCACAAGGATGGCACCATCCATTTGTGCTGCGCCAGTGATCATGTTTTTGATATAGTCAGCATGGCCTGGGCAATCGATGTGTGCATAGTGGCGTTTGTTGGTTTCGTATTCAACGTGTGCAACGGCGATGGTAACGGTTTTGAGATCATCGCGGACGGTACCGCCTTTAGCGATTTCCTTGTAATCCTTGAATTTCAGGACTTTATTGATGTGAGCTCGACGAGCAACAATTGCCGCCGTCGTGGTAGTTTTGCCATGATCAATATGCCCAATGGTTCCAACATTAACATGGGGTTTATTACGATTGAAAATTTCCTTAGCCATCACGCCTCCGAAAGATCAAAATAAGGTTAACAAGGATGCCTACAAAAGCCACATCCAAGATTCTAGGAAAAAACCAATAAAGTACACCTGTTATTTTTAAAAACAAGTGAACACCCAGTTTAAATACTGGATGAGTCATTGGTAGTAAGTGCCCGGACTTACTAAATAGCTGCTGCTGGGACTTGAACCCAGGACCTCTGCCTTACCAAGGAAGTGCTCTACCACTGAGCTACAGCAGCGTCGTGGAACTTTTTAGGGAACCACAAAGCGGGTGAGGAGAATCGAACTCCCATAGCCTGCGTGGAAGGCAGGTGCTCTGCCATTGAGCTACACCCGCATGGCAGATAATCTTACAGAAATCTCAGTGGGTAGAGAGGGATTCGAACCCCCGTAGGACAAAGTCCGACAGATTTACAGTCTGTTGCCATTGGCCGCTCGGCCACCTACCCGGCCGAATTTTTCGCCTTAATATCAGAGCTATACTCACCCTTAATCAAGCATCTGAAGGCGCTAAAATTATTAACTAACAAATTTCTGCAAAATACTCTTCAAAGCTATTCTTACAACTGCTCTACAGAGCTAGCGGAGGGACTTGAACCCTCAACCGCTGGTTTACAAAACCAGTGCTCTGCCATTGAGCTACGCTAGCACGGCTAGCCTTGGAGAAAAGTAAATATAGGCCAGTTATTGCCTTAAGGCAAGGTTAAAACTGTCTTCGGGGGCAATTACCTAAATATTTTTTGAAAAGATAAATGTTTTTGAGCGGATTTAAGGTTTGGGTAATTTTTTGTATTGGAGTAAAACGCCATCGAAAGCAGGGTAAATTTTTATAGTTCTGCCAGAAAAGCCAGGAGAGGGGGGAATGGGTACGATTTCAAACGATTTTCCGGAATCTGTGCTGCGAAGGGGTACGAGCCAGAATTTATTTTGAGTTTCGGGTAATTCCAGATTGTTAATTGTTACGATATCACCGACTTTTGGCGTTTTATCATTTAATGCGGAATAAAGCACTTCGGTGACTTGGGCAACAACAGTGTTTTCTTGCATAATGGGTTCGATAATCAAGTCGAGTTGAGAAGTTAGAAATTGTGGACGGGATAAGCGGACGGGTTTGCCATCCATGCCACGGGTAGTATGGATGACCAAAAAGCCCAAATAGCAAATCCAAGACAAAAATAAAGTGAGGGCAAGAAGAAGCTTTAAACGGTTTGGCTTCATCGTGCTCGCTCGTTTTCGGGCCTAAAAGCGATCACATAATCATGCATAAGACCAGTTTCAATATCGAAAATATCTTCAAAATCATCCATGGAGTCATTTTCTGTTTTGCTCATGAGTCCAATTTCGACAAGATTGAAAACCATGTTCCCGAAGTCACCGGTTTTTTTTATTCCCCATTGATTGAAAACACACCGGGCCATGAGGCCGAATTCATCAAGGGCAAATTTTCGCACCCCTTCGATCAATTGCTTGCCTGAAACATGGTGCTCTTTGGCAGGTTCTTCGCCTTCGGGGGGCTTTATTTTTCCGAGTGTTTTTTGGGTGTATGCGAGTGCTTGAAAAAGAAACTCATAAGCTTCGTAGGGAAACCTAGGGTCTTTTTTTATGATTTCGTGGATTTTCGGATGATAAGAACCCATGTCTTTTATTTATTCCATAAGTGTTTAATTTGCAGAAGTTTTAATAACTTCTGAATGCATGATGGATATTCTACGGCCATCTTCAAACTCTACCAGAAGCCTGCGCGAGAGAATTTCCTGTGCTAAAACCCTGCCTTTACCTTTTTCAGTTGTTATCAAAGTTCCAACATCAGGAAGTTCTTTCTGATGAAGATCATATACATCTTGTTCGAATCGAAGGCAACATTTTAACCTGCCGCACCTTCCTGAAATTTTTGCTGGATCGAGGGATGCTTTTTGCATGCGAGCCATTTTCATGGAAACCGGAGGCATTTCGATCATGTGAGAGTTGCAGCAGACGGGTTTTCCGCAATCCCCAAAGTCTGCAAGAAGCTTGGCTTCATCGCGGGCGCCTATCTGCCTCATTTCAATGCGCGTTTGAAATTCCCGGGCAAGGTCTTTTACCAAATCTCGGAAGTCGATTCTGCTTTCGGAAAGGTAATAAAAGATAAGCCTTTCAGCGCCAAAAAGAAGCTCGGCATCAACCATTGCAAGTTGGATGCCCCGTTTTTCAGAGAGAGAGGCGCAGGTTTCGAGGGCCTTGGCTTCCAGTTTTTTGTTTTGTGCTATTCGTTGGATATCTTGGGGGGTTGCCTCCCTCACAATGGTTCCAACGGTCGAATCTATAAGCCATTTAAGGGTGTTTTCGTTGGATTCGCAAAGAATTTCGCCAGATTCCTGGCCTCGTGGGGTTTGAAGGATAACGGTAGCGCCCTTAACATAAGTTGTGTGGGCCGCATCATATTCCCCCATCAAGCGCATAGCGCCATGCCTGACGATCCATTTTATTGCCATGACAAAAATGTTCCAAAAGTGATTTATCAAGGCTAAACAACAATGTATTAAATACGACTTATTAAATTCAAGATAACACAGCATAGCAGGAATGTTTTAGAGTGCCTGTTATGCTTCAAATATAATTTAATTAATGGTTAAATTGAAAAGCCTTTGAGTTTAGTAATGCCCAAACGAGGTCTTGGGCCCCGATCTGCCTTTTATCGATAGGTTTTCCAAAGGAAGAGATATTGTTTTGCAGACGGATCAACTCTGTATCCTGAGCACGGAATGCAGCTAAAATTGCGTTTATTTGCATGGGATTTCGTTTAGTTGGCTCTAATTGGAAAATTTTAACAAGTTCGGATTCTGCCCCGAATGGTTGAACCTGACCAGGGGATTTCGTGAGAGAAATCCTGAATCTTCCCAGAGTATGCTGGGTGCCAAAATTTTGGATAAGGGTGATTGTTAGCTCACCTTTATCTTTAAATAGTGCTGGGCTTTGAATTTGAAAATAAGCGGAATTTGCTTTTCCAAACTCGGGTGAAATAGCCCACCCAGTGGTTAAATTATTATCAATAGCTTTTGCGATTGGGAAAGTCGGTTGGTTAAAAGTGGACTTTGGATTTGTAAGGGGCAGAGGTGCAGGTTTCTGCCCTTCTAGGTTAAAAGTAGCTTTAAATTCGTTGAGAACAAAGTTGCCATTGGGCGCCCGACCCGGCCCCTTAGTCGGCAGGGTGTCGTGAGGTAACACTTCAAGCAAAATGCCCGTCCAAGCGTGTTTATCGACTGGAATTTTTACAGTGATGGTTTCTTGGAGTGGATTTTCGCCGCTGGCAAGAAAGCTTCCATCATCGAGTTTGGTTAATTTAGCTTTAGATTTCGCAGAGGCAGTAGCGGCTTTGATGTTTTCCCACTCTGCAATTTTGGTATAGGATTTTTCCCACTGGTCTAAGCGTTGGGTTTCACTTTTCTTGTAAATATTGAGGGCTTCTGTTCTGCGATTAAATTCTTCCACCATGGTTTGGAAATCAGGTTCGCCATCTTTGAGGGCTTTTAAGCCTGCATTGATTTCGGGCTGAGTTGGAGGCCTGTTTAAAACGCTGAGAAACAATTCTTCAATTAGTTTTGAGTCATCTTTTTGGGTGCCTAGAAGTTTAGCGATAAGGTTATTTGGGTCGCGAACTGCATCGCCGATAACTGGGCCATTCACCAAGCTTAAAACGGGCCCAAGCATCATGGAGGAAGATCTTTCACATTCGCAAGCACTTTGGCGTGGGGGCTTACCAAACAATTGAAAGAACCCGCCACCAACATCAACGGAAGCATCAACTAATTGTGCAGCTCTGGTGCCAGCAGGAACTCCAGGGAGCTTGGTGATAGAGCCAGTTGCGCGGTGAATGGAATCAAAGAGAACCTCGGCAGGCAGCCTGCGAGCCAAAGCGTGAGAGAAATTTGACTCATCATCTTTGTTCCAATCATTGGTTTGAACAGAAAGCTGATAAACCCGTGATTTGCAAATAAGCTTGACGATATGCTGGATGTTAAAATCGCTTTGAATGAATTCTGAGGCGAGTTTTTCAAGGAGTTTGGGGTTTGAAGAAGGATTTCCGGCTCGGATATCGTCAATCGGTTCAATAAAGCCAACGCCCATTAAGTAGGCCCATTGCCTGTTGACAAAGCTGCGGGCAAAATAAGGATTTTCTTTAGAAGTTACCCAGTGGGCCAACTGCTGTCTTCTGCTCGAGTTGTCTGCCGCTTTGTCTTTTAAAGCGAAAGGGAATTGAGGTTGTGCAACCAATCCCGTTCGTTCGTGTTTCATTTCCCCAGATTTAGAATCTTGGATCACTTCAACAAGAGGTTGGGCCCCTTCAACAGCACTGCCACCGACTTTTTGGCCTTTGTATTTTTGGTCTTCCACCCTTGATATTTGGGCAAAGTAAGCCGAAAGTTGGTAATACTGGTCTTGGGTCCAGCGCTCGAATGGATGGTCGTGGCATTTGTTGCAATTAAATCGGACGCCCAGAAATAGGTGGGTGCTATTTTCTGCAGCAGCAGCGGGGTCGCGCAATATTTTAAAGTAGCTTGCTGCGGGGTTTTCCAAATTCGATCCCGAACTGGTGAGTATATCGCTGGCAAATTTGTTGTAGGGTTTGTTGGTAGCGATTAAATCACGAATGTAACTATAAAGCTTGGCTGCGCCTTGATCGCCCAAATACAATTTGTTGACTTGTAAAAGATCGGCCCATTTGTTTGTCCAATGTTCAATGTAATCGGGTGAGCCAACGAGTTTGTCAATCACTTCGTCGCGCTTAACCTTGCTATCGCGTTTGTCTGCAAGAAAAGTTTTTACAGCTTCAGAAGTTGGGGGCAGGCCTGTAAGATCAAGGGTGATTCTGCGCAGAAACTCGGTGTCACTGCATAGCCCACTAGGTAGGACTTTGATGGATTGAAGTTTTTCGTAAACCAAGTGATCAATGAAGTTGTTTTCGATCTGCGGTTCCCATTTAAAATTCTTGCGATCGCCCATGATAATAAAAGTAGAGGCTGCATAATTACCTTCAAATCTTGCAAGAACCGTGGCTTCTCCCCTTCTTAAGCCTTGCACTACGCCGTTCTTTTCTACAAGCGCTGCTTCAATATTGCTGCTTTCAAGAAATGCTTCAGCAGTAACATCTCGGCTGGTGTTGTCTGGGTAGAAAGCTTTAACAAGCATTTGTTGTTTCATGCCTGGAAGTGGAAGTACGAAATCTTTAGGGAAGACTTCGATTCTGGAAACCTTAGGGGTGGAAGGATCAAACTTAACGCCTTCGGCAATCCATTTGCGGAGGATTTCGTAGGTTCGGTCGCCTGGCTGAATGACAGATCCGCCAGCATGAGGGGTCTGCCCCGAGGCTTTAAGCAGCATAAGGCTAGAATCTGGAGCAGCTCGGTTAAATCTTCGTCCCTCAAGATCATCGGTAAGTGATCTGTGATCAAAAAGTGAATCGTAGCCACGAAGGCTTAATTTAAAGCCATTTTTTCCTTCAGCAGAACCATGGCAGGTGCCTTGATTGCAACCCGTTCGGGCAAGGAGAGGCATCACATCGTTGATAAAGCTGGTGGGTGCCAGGCTTTTAGTTTGAGAAATTTTGATGGGAATGGAAATACTCTGCCCATCAAAAGAGGCTGAAATCATGCCTGTGCCATCTTTGAGAGGAGAAATAATGCCCGAGGGGGAAATTTTGACTAGATCTTCGGGAACAGTCCATTTTCCAATGCGGGTGAGGTCAGCATTATCGCCCGTGCTTAAAATGCCCGTCAGTAAAACTTGGGAATAAGAGAAAGGGCCAACAAGGTCGAGAGAAAGGGGGGTGATAAAGATTTTTTCAACTTTAGCACCGGCGGGCAGCTTTTCGGGCTCTTGCGCTTGGCTTAGATTTGCCTGAGTAAAAAAAAGCATTACTAGGGTAAATGTAGCGGTCATGGTTATATTTTTGGGGAAACGATTATTCATATTTACAATCTCCTGAAAGCAGGCTTCGTAGGTGTTTTAGTTTTTACTAACTGTAATTGGTACTGGAACGAATTCTTTTTCTTTTTCCCCGGTGGGAACTTTGAACAATTTAACAGTACCATCAAATCCAGCGGCTGCGATTTTTGTGCCATCTGGCGTGAAAGCTAAGGAATAGATGGGGGTTAGCCCGGTTTCAATTCGGGTTACTACCTTGCCATCCTCTGCCTGATAAACTTTAATAAATCCGTTACCATCCAAGCTGCTTCCCGCTGCGAATAAAGCGCCATTTTTGTCGAAACAAGTGGCATAAATCCTGCCTGAAATGGCCTCGTACTCACGCACTTTATTGGCATCATCACCGATGACACGCTTGGTAACCCGGTGCATTTTGTATAGCCTTGGAATGCCGTCGGATCCCCCTATTAAGAGTTCTTCATAAACTTTTTCTGCAGCATCGGTACCCTCAGCACCTTTAACCATGGTTTTATCTTTACGGGGACGGACAGAAACAGTTTGAAGTCCGCCTTTAAGGGCTCCGGGGGTGATGCTGGTGATATTGTCGATAAAGCGTTGGGTTGCAATTTCGGTTAGTTTCATGGAGCGATCTCTGCTAATGGAAGCCAGAAAAAGCCCATCGCGGGAAAAAGCAGTACCCAGAACCCAATCGGTGTGGGCGCCTTGATAAAGGATTTGTTTGCCCGTCGTAGCGTCGATTGCCCGAACGGAGTTGTCGGCGCAGCCATAGGCGATTTTTGAGCCATCTGGGGACCAGCTAACCCCATAAATGGTGTCAAAAGTTGAAGGGGCGGAAAGGGCGAGCTTTTTCTTGGCAACATCCCAGACTTGGATTTCTCCAAAACGGCCAGGCGAGCCAGCAGCCGCTGCAATTTGTTTGCCATCCGGTGAAAACGCAAGAGATTCGATTCTTTCTGCAAGGCCGATAAGCCTTCCTAGAATTTCGGATCCATCGGCTTTGTGCAGAATGATTTCATGGTAACCAGAAACGGCTAAGATTTGGCCATCTGGAGAGAAATCGATTGAAGTGATTACAGGTGGGAGTGAGTAAATCGGAGGATGTTCTGGGTCAACAAGTTTCTTGGCGGATTTAGGTGAATCGTCCTTGGCGCCTTCTGAAATCCATTTGCGAACCAGTTCCGTTTGATCCTTGGTTAAAGGATCCTTTCCTTTGGGCATTTCGGCTTTTTGGTCTGCATGGGCAATCATAACTTGGTAAATGTTACTTTTTGTTGGGTCTCCCGAGACGATTTGAACTTTGTCTCGGTCTCCCTTTAAAAATAAAGAGGGATAGTCAATCATCATATAGCTGCCTTGAACTTTTGCTGGTTGGTGGCAACCCTGACAGTTTTGTTGGAAAATCGGCCTAATATCTTTGAAATAACTTGTGAGGGTGTTTGTTTTGACTTTATCTTCTGCAGCAATTATGCTTTGAGGCAGAATCAAGGCAAGAAATGCCAGAGGTAATGTTAGGGGTGGTTTCATGTTCAATTCGGGTTCTACCAGAAAATTTAGTGGGTTGTCAAAAACCTTTTGGAAGGAATAACCATACCTATATTGGCAATAAAAAACCATTTCTGCAAGCAAGATATCTGAAAAGCGGTATTGCTATACGCAAAAGTATTGTGAATCCTTGTTAGTATTGTAGATAACCAAAGGTTTTAGGGGATAGTCATGCGAATAGGAAATTGGCAATTATCGTTACTTGCATTAATGTTGCTTGGGGCGACTTCTTGGGCTCAGGAAGGCGGGAAAAAGAAAGATTTTACCCCAAAAATCCCTATCAAATCCCTGAAATCTTGGATCATGGATCTTAAAGATAAAGATGCCAGTGTTCGAGATATTGCACTTAGTGCAATTCCAAATTATGGTTCTTCCACTTCTGAAGCAATTCCTGCGGTAATTGATCGGTGCCTTGATCCCGATGCGGGGGTGCGGGTAAAAGCGGTGATGGCGCTAAGCGTGCTTGAAATTTTAGACAAGGATATTGCCAGAACGGTTGATACCCTTGCAAAAAGGGCCCAGGAAGACCCCCAAGCTCAGGTACGTTATCTTGCAATCAATGCCCTACAAAGATTTGATCCTGTAGATGCTAGAAGGACTATAGCTGCTTTAGTCGAAGCTTCAAAATATCAAAACTCTTATGAAGTAAGAAGGATTGCTTTGATCGCTCTTGTAAAGTTTGGTATGGATAAAACAACAGGGCCCGATACCAAAGCTGTAACAGCGGCTTTGGTTGCTTTGAAAGACCCTGCAATTCCTGTTCGATATGCAGCCATTACTGCAATTGCACTTTTAGGAAAACCAAATAATCCTGTGGTATCTGCTGGGGTAGAAAAAGCGTTGACAGATCTAGCCAATGGTACCGATAAAATCTTCGCAATTTGGGCTAAAGTAGGCTTGGCAAATCAAGATGTGTTAAGTACTGCAACCCATGTTAAGTTCATAAGCCAAATGTTGAAGCAAAGTGATCTGCAAGTAAAGTTAGAAGCCATGCGTGCAATTTCTGTAATAGGGGCTCTTGCTAAACCAACTGTTCCAGATTTGATTGATCTTCTTGAAGATAAAGATAACTTTGTAGTTTTTAACGCTTGCCTTACACTTGGAAGCCTTAATGTCGAGGCAAGAGAAGCAAAAGAACCCTTAACGAAGCTTATTGCCAAAAAAGACGTGATCGAACCTGTCAAGCAAGCTGCGACTAATGCATTGGAATCATTGAAAGGCATTACCCCAAAACCGATGCCAAAAACGCCATGATTTGAGCTACATTAAATAATACCATGAAGGGGGCCGCCTCTGGCTCCCAAGGCATCTACAGCTCTTTCCACCGCGGGATCTTCGATTAATGCTGGTGCATGGTGCGGTTTGCTTCGTGCATCAATCACCAAAGATCCATGGCATCCCCAATGCTTGTCACTAATAACCGAACCTATGCCGTGGATATCTTTGGCTGGATTGGTCTTGGTGAAAACAGTCCACAGGAAATTCCCCTGACTTGCACTTGTGAAGTCACTGTCATCGACCAGTAAAACCATGGGGAATTGATTGATGGAATCTGAGGGGTTAAATGCATCGCAGAAATACAAAGCATCATGATTTTGTGGAGTTTGAAAGGGTGGAGATTTGATGGCAAGTATGCCAGGCAGGCAAACCCTGGGTGCCTCAAAACCATTTGGAAGATTTAGTTTTTCAGGGATCGTCGTTGGTAGCGTTCTTCGAACCGGGCCTGCTGCAGCAAATACCACTTTAGATCCAAGGTTTAAACCACTGCCGCTGTAATCAAGCGTGTCCATGGTTGTGCGTGTATGAAAATGAAGATCGTTGGTTAAATCAATTCGTTCGAGCAGATGTCTTAAAAACAATGGAATATCTTTAATGTCTAATTCTGGATTATCTTCTTTTGCAATGATCAATAGGAATTTTGCAAGAGAGAGTTGCCCTTGTCCCAATATTGCATTTGCGGCAGTCAGTAACTCTTGGGGTCTTTCGATGGTGTTGTAAGGGGTGTAGCGCTCGCTGCCTATGGCTAGTAACAAAGGATGAACCCCTGCTGCATCGACTGCATTAACGGCATGTACACCTGGGATGACGGTGGGAAGAATGGGGGCGGTCAATTCATGGATTAATTCCCCAAATGCTGTGTCTTCTTGGGGCGGTCTACCCACCACGGTGAATGGCCAAATTGCATTAGTTCTGTGGTATACCGCTTCCACTTTCATTACAGGGAAATCATGTGCAAGGCTGTAGTAGCCAAGGTGGTCTCCAAAAGGTCCTTCAGGTAAAAGCCTGCTGGGATCAACAATGCCGACGATGCAGAAGTCTGCTTCTGCAGGCATTAGGATGGGTTGAATATCTGGGGATGGCATAGGAAACTTAACCAAGTCCATACGTCTGCCTCCGAGGGCCCCAGCAAAGCATATTTCGGGCATTGCTTCGGGTAAAGGCATAACGGCAGCAACTGCAAGGCTTGGAGGGCCACCTACTGAAATAGCCACTCGGAATGGTTTGTTATTGTTGATGGCTTTGCTGTGATGAACGCCAATGCCTCTATGTAGCTGGTAGTGCAATCCAATTTCTTCATTGGTTTTGTATTGGTTGCCTGATAATTGAATGCGATACATGCCAATGTTTGAAAACCTCCAACCGGGGCTCTCAACATCTTCGGTATGAACTTGAGGCAGAGTGACAAAAGCTCCCCCATCCTTTGGCCAGCAAACTAATTGAGGCAGTTTGGAAATAAGGGTTTGGTTTTCTAACAAAGGACCTTTATTTACAATTCTGGGCAGCGAGTTCCATAAACCAGAAAACAACTTAGGCCATAGAAGTGGATTCCGCATTACTTTTTCCGGGTTAGCCTTGCAGGCAACCATAGCTTCCACGGTGGCGAGTTGATGCCGGAATATGAACTTTGCACGGGCAATGTTCCCAAATAGATTACTCACCATGGGGAATTTTGAGTTCTTTACGTTGGTAAAGAATATAGCTGGGCCATTTGCCTGAAAGACTCTTCGATGGATAGCCGCGGCTTCGAGATGGGGATCGACTTCAACATCGATACGAATCAAGTGTTTGTTTTTTTCAAGATCCGTGACGCACTGTCTTAAATTTCGATAGCTCATTGTAATAAATCCTTAAATTGATGCTTCATTTATAGACATATTTAACGATTAAGCAGTAGAAATCGTCCTTTTCTTTTAAATATAACGGTTAACTGGATGCGGAGGGCCAGAATCTAGATGTACGGAAGCTGATTTGCATAAAGTTTGATTGTTTCAGGGTCGATCCATTTAAAACGACGGAAGCCTTTACCGTAACCAAAGCAATAGTGTTGGTTGCGGTTTCAACTGTTTTTATTTGTTTTTTATAGGTGTTCGGATGATTGAAGTAATGCAAATTAGAGAGCCCGTAAGCGCCTTGACACATGGTGCTTGGGTGCTGTTTTGCATTCCTGCGACGGTATTACTGATGAGGCGGACCCGTAATGATAAGCTGAAATCCATCGGGTTGTTGGTGTATGGATTGACCATGCTTGCGTGCTTTGCAAGTAGCTGTTTATTTCATTCTGTTTGGGGTTCGGAAAGAATTGTCGAAACATGCAGATCACTGGATCATGTATGCATATTTTTATTCATTGCAGGCACTTGTACGCCAATCGCTTTAGTGTTTATGGAAAAGCGCTGGCGATTCATGTTCTTATCCAGCATGTGGTTTTTTTCCTGCGCTGGAATATCAGTTATTGTGAGTGGTACCACCATGCCCTTATACGTGAGAACCACGGTCTATCTCATGTTGGGTTGGATGGGGTTGTTTCTTTATATTCAATTGTTGAAAAAGTTGCCTGAAAGGAAAGCTAGGCCCTTCATCATGGGTGGAATTATTTACAGCTTGGGAGCTGCATTTAATTTGGCCCACCAACCCGTGATCATTCCAGGATTAATTGGCCCTCATGAAGTTTTTCACTTGGTGGTAATCCTCGGAAGCCTAACCCATTACTACTTCATGATAAAAACATTGGCGGGTTATTCGAAACCTCTCGACTTCGCCATGGAAATGTATGATAATCCCATCTTGATTGGTAATGATGCAAGTTGTTTGCAAGAAATTCCAATGTCACGAAAATCAGCCTGAATTCGAATGCAGTTGAAATGAAAATTGTTCTCTTTCCCCCAGTTGATGCACCTCGCGTCGCAAAATTTAATGCCATTGCTGGTCAGCATAAAGTGGTTAATGCCAATTCGTTAAATGAAGCAATGGAATCGGTAGGCGATGCCGATGGGTTTATAGGAAAAATTACACCCGAATTGCTTGGAAACGCAACCAAGCTAAAGTGGGTTCAGTCGATGACTGCCAGTTTGGAACATTATGTTTTTCCGGATCTTATCAAACATCCTTCGGTATTGACTAACATGCGTGGTATTTTTTCTGATGTGGTTGCAGATCATGCGATTGGGATGGTGTTAAGTTTTTCAAGAAATCTGCACCGATATATATTGCAACAAGAGCAGAGTAAATGGGCTCCCCTTGGAGGCGAGAACGGGCGGGTCGATTTTGCCAGCGGCCCTGGGATCACCAATTCAATCGATTTAAAACATCAAGTATTAAGCGAAAAAACACTAGGGGTATTTGGCCTTGGCGGAATTGGCAAGGAAATAGCCAAGCGAGGCGCGGCTTTTAATATGCGTTGTATTGGTCTTGATCCCTTTTGCTTAGAACCTTCAAAAGAAATCCCGCAACCTTGGCCGATGGAACGGTTGGACGAATTTCTAAGGTCCTCTGATTATGTCGTGATTGCTGCCCCTCACACACCTCTTACCGAAAAACTTTTCAACCTAGATTTGATCAAGAAAATGAAAGCAGATGCGGTTTTGATCAACATCGGCAGAGGTGCGATTGTAGTTCTTGATGACCTAATAAAAGCATTGGATCAAGGATTAATAGCAGGAGCAGGATTAGATGTTTTTGAAATTGAACCGCTTCCTGAAACGCATCCCCTTTGGAAAATGAGCGATAAAGTAATTTTAACACCTCATGTTGCGGGGTATGCCCCACCAATTGCTTCAAGGCATCTAGCATTTCTAATGGATAATTTGCAAAGGTTTTTGAATCAGTTACCCCTGATGAATGTTGTTGATAAATCGCGATGGTTTTAAAAAGGATTTTCAAATGAGTATAAAAAATCGGCTTAGAATTGTGATTACAGGTGCAACCAGAGGTTTAGGTGAAGCTTTGGTATTGGGGATGAGTGAACTTGGGCATGAAATATATGGTTGTGGCTCATCAGAAGCGAATGTTGAGGCACTGCAAAAAAAGGTACCTCAAGGAAAATTTGCGGTGGTTGATGTTACCCAGGAAAAATCTGTAGAGAAGTGGGCAAGATCTGTGCTGGGGCACGGATTGCCTGATTTACTCATTAATAATGCCGCGGTAATCAACAAGCCTGCTCCGTTATGGGAAATCTCAGAGAAGGAATTTCGCAACTTAATGGATGTAAACATTAATGGGATTGGAAATGTTATCCGTTGTTTTGTCCCTCCCATGGTGGGGGCGAAAAAAGGGGTGATTGTAAATTTAAGTTCGGCTTGGGGCAGATCGGTATCCGGTGGGTTTGCAGCTTATTGTGCATCAAAGTATGCAGTGGAAGGGTTGACAAAGGCTTTGGCTGAGGAATTGCCTCAAGGAATGGCAGCCATCCCTTTAAATCCTGGAATTATTAATACCGACATGTTAAAAACTGCTTTTGGCGATGGCGCTTCCAGTTATCACTCCGCAAGTACTTGGGCTAAAAGTGCTGTTCCGTTCATATTGGGTTTAAATGCAGCTAATAATGGTGCATCATTAACAGTTCCTTAGCCTATAAAGCCATGCTGTTTTGCTTCTTGATTTGGCTAGGCAGATGTAAATATTAAATGAATAAACTCAAATTTTTGAAAAACTAATAGCAACAATCTCTCGAAATGCTTAAGATAACCCCTAGTAATTAATGACTAATGACTAAAATAAATATAGAGGATTGATTGATATGACAACGCCTTTGCAATCTTTAATAACCGCGGGTACTAAACTTTGGCTTGATTCCATTGACCCAGAGTTAGTTAAAGCAAATCGTGCAATGGGTGCAACTGGGGCGACTTCCAACCCTATTATTATCTCGAAGTTGTTGGGAACACATCGTTTTGACGAGCAAATAACCAAGTTTGCTGCTGAAGGCCTTGATGATGCGGGTTTGGCTTGGAAAATGACCGACCTTTTGGTTTCCCAAGCTCAAGAAGTATTCCTTCCCGTTTGGACATCCACCAAAGGCAATGATGGTTATGTAAGTTTTGAATTGGATCCACTGCTTGAAGATAAAGATTGCAAGCTTTCTGTACAAGAAAAAGCTGCTCACTACATAGAACTAGGGAAGAAATGGGCCAAAGGGCACCAAAACCGAATGATCAAGGTTCCTGCAACTCCAGGTGGCTTGGCAGCTTTGGAAGAACTTTGTGCTGCAGGAATTACCCTTAATTGTACGTTAATTTTCTCCGAAAGGCAGTATTTGGAAGCTCGCGCAGCGATTTGGCGCGGTGCCCAGCGTCGTAAGTCACTCGAAAATTTCAAATCGGTTTATAGCATTTTTGTTAGCCGTTTGGATGTTTACACCGAACAACATGTCTCTACGCTTTCTGCTGAAGCTCAAGGCATGGTAGGTATCGTGAATGCTAAAAGATTGTGTGCAATGAACCATAAGTTCTGGGCTGACAAAAACCTGCCTTTGCAGCAGGAAATTATTTTTGCTAGCACCGGTACTAAAAAACCTTCCGATGCTGCTTACAAATATGTTGCAGCGTTTGCTGGGTCTGATATCGAAACGAATCCTCCAGAAACCAACGATGCAACTCAGAAAAGCGGTCAAGTTTTCACTAAGCAAGTTGATGTTTTGCCTGCAAAGGCCATCTTGGACGATATTGATGCCAAGGTGAATATGCAGCATTTGGAAGAAACTTTGATGTCAGAAGGCTTGAGTAAGTTTGCAGACCCATTCAAGGGCCTGTTGAAAACTATTGGTGAAATACGCAGCAAGCTTGCAAAGTAAAGTTGTTTTAATTTAGAAGAGGGTTCATTTTGAACCCTCTTTGCTTTTTTATAAGCGTTCGTTTTGTTTTACATTTTGGCTTGGGAGATTTTTAATGGCAAAAGAAGAAGCGATGTTGGTACAAGGTAAGGTCACAGCGGCCCTTGCAAATACTCAATTCAAGGTAAAACTTGACAATGGGCATGAGTTGGTTGCGCATATTGCGGGAAAAATCCGCAAAAACTTTATCAGAATCCTGCCTGGTGACATTGTTACGGTCGCAATTTCCCCTTACGATCTTTCGAAGGGAAGAATTACCTACCGTGGTCCTCTTCGTGCGAAGTTGGATGCAGAAGCTGCGGAAGAACTTTAACTTTCTAGTTCTTTCTTGCTTGGTTTATCAGCTTTTCGACTAGAAGATTTGCCTACCTTCTTCTTGGCTGGTTTTTCATCTCGATCAGGGTGAACCAATATTAGTTGGCTCCATAAACTTGGATCTTCTGAAAAAGGAAAATCCAAGGTGCTGTCGTATATCTGGTCGCCCAATTCCCTGTCATGTACTTGAATACATACACCCAACCTTGGGCATTCTTCTGAGTCATACCCTGCAAGTGCCTGCGATGGTAAAAAGGCTTCCATAAAATAACCACTCGGTTCGTTGGTGCATCGAAACATGATTTCACTTGGGTTGCAAAAAGGCGCATCCTGCAAGGCTCTGTGAATTTTAGATTGAACGAAACATGGGTCTTCTCGATCCGGGCCTGCCCCTGATGCAAGAAAATGGAATTGATGGCAGTAGCGTGTTGCTCGATGGCTAGATCGTGAATCGCGGGTATCAATCCAAATAGTTATCCCATCAGAGCTTCTAGGCCTTGTATTGTCCCCTTCTGGGTGCTGTTTTTTGCCTGTAATGGTGGCTTGGAAACCAAGTCCTTGGGCATTCCAGCAAATTTGCAATTCAGCGAATTCTTCCTGTCCATCTAAACCACACAAACTAGCGATGGTAAATTCGCTGGATAAGTCGAGTAACGCATCGCCCTTGGCCAAAGGCACATTTGGGTGGTTCAAGCACTTTCGTGCAAGTCGAATAAGAAATCGTGAAGGTACAGGCTGCATGGAAGCAATACTTTCTTAATTTAAAAGGCTGCGGGTTAATACTTCCTTTGCGCGATCAAAACAAGGATCCCAAACAATTTCAGGCGTCTCGTTTATTAGGCAATCCCTAAGATTTTCAAGGGTGTTCCTGCCCATATGCGGGCATTTATTACATGCACAAGTTATCCCCGGTACCGGATGATAACGGTGCTGCGGGAAACGATTTTCCATCTGCCACATCATGTTCGGTTCGGTTGCAACTATGAAATCTGTAGGAGTTTTAAAAGTTGCAATTTTATTAAGCATGGCTTCGGTGCCCCCAACAAATTCACTATAAGCGCGGATATTTGCAGGGCACTCTGGGTGCGCAAGCACCATCGAGGAGGGAAGCTTTTTCTTCATCGCAAGAAGGTCACCCAAGCTGAAAATTTCATGCACCATGCATGCCCCGTCCCAAAGAATCATTTTTCTGCCCGTTACTTCTTCCAGATATTGCCCAAGGTGTCTATCTGGTACAAAAAGAATTTCCATCTCGGCTGGGACTTTTTTAACTATATTTTCTGCATTTCCTGAGGTGACTACCCAGTCGCTAAGACTTTTTACAGCGGCAGTGCTGTTGATGTAAGTCACCGTTTGGAATTTTCTGTCATTGATCCGAAGCATTTCCTGGTACCGGGCTAATTTGTCTGCGGGGCAACTGTCTGCGAGAGAACACCCAGCTTGGAGGTCTGGGAGTAAGACTTTTTTTGAGGGATTTAATATTTTTGCAGTTTCAGCCATGAAATGCACACCACAAAAAACAATAATGGGGGTCTCTACCTTGGTTGCGGCCCGGGCAAGAGCTAGGGAATCGCCATTGAAGTCAGCGATTTCTTGGATTTCACCCTCTTGATAATAATGTGCTAATATCGTGGCTTTTTTTTGCTTTTTTAACTCTTGGATTTCTTTGATAATATCATTCATTGCAAGGGTTCCCAAAGTTTTATGGTCGGGACAGGGGCCTTAATTACAATTTGGCCTAAGGTAATAATACCTAATTTTTGAGTGATGGCCTTGGAGAATTTCATGGATCAGCAATCTAAAGAAAAAAGTGATAAGATTTTGCAGCTTTCCACCGAATCAATTTCATTAGCTCAGGCGGTGAAAAAAGCGGGCATTGGCGGGACTGGCGGTCAATCTAAATTCTTGGTTAAAGAAGGGCAAATCCAAGTTAACGGGCAGGTTGTTACCACGCCTGGCTTTACCCTTCACCTAAACGATCGGTTTGGCCTTCTTAAAGGGGAAACATGGGTGGTTCAGCCGTTGTAAACCCTGTTGTAAAGCCCAGCTTTTACACGGATCCAAGCAAGTCCGCCCTGCTAAAAGTTTTTTATCTGGCCTGGCCCGCATTGATCCTCCAATTCCTTCACTTGATTATCAATCTGTGGGATCGTTTTATTGCAGGCAGATTTTTGCTGGGCGATTCTTCTTCCCATCTCTCAATTCAAACAGCTCAGACCACAGGGCAATACTTTTCATGGCTTATTTCCAGTTACAGTGTCCTTGTTACCGTGGGTAGTACCGCTCTTATCGCCCGATTTGTTGGTGCGGGAGATTTTAAATCCGCATCCAAAGTCGTTCATCAATCCCTGATTCTTGCGTTTTTGTTTGGCCTGCTTGCGAGTATTCTTGCCATTACTTTTGTGCCTTTTATTTTGCCCCTAATCGGGCTTCAGGGGGTTGCTGCGCAAGAAGCCTATGGTTTTCTTTTTAATATTTTTATCTTGCTACCATTTCAAATGCTTGAAGCTGCGGGTATTGCCTGTCTGGTTGGCGCAGGTAATACCTTTACAGGATTAATGGTTCTTGGCTTTGTAACTCTGCTAAACATCCCATTATCTTTTATTCTTGCGACGGGATTTTTGGGAATAGTTCATCTTGGTTTTCCTGGTATAGCTCTTGGTACTTCGCTTAGCCATTTTGCAGGAAGTATTTTGGTTATGTCTTTGTTGATTAGAGGCTCTTCTTCGCTTCAGTGGAACTTAAAAGAGAAATTGAATGTGGAATTAGTTCGAAGGCTACTTCGAGTGAGTCTGCCTGCAGGAGTAGATAGCCTTAGCATTGGCTTTGGCCAGTTTATATTTTTGGCAATTATAAATCGATTGGGTGAGGCTTCTGGTGGTGCGCATGGAATAGCATTGGGATGGGAAGCTTTGGGGTATCTTTCTGGTGCTGCATTTGGCACAGCAGCGACTGCGCTTGTGGGGTTAAACCTTGGGGCGGGTTTACCAAAAGAGGCCAGTCGTTGTGCATGGACAGCGTATGGTTTGGGCGCTGTATTCATGTCGATCATGGGTGGGGTGTTTTTTTTCTTTGCAGAATCTATGTTCTTGGTTTTCTGCCCCGATCCTTCTCAAGGTGAAATAGTTCGAATTGGGGCCCCTGTTCTTCGATTGATAGCTTTTGCGATGCCTTTTTTAGCTTCATGTATCATCATGACTTCAGCATTGAGGGGTGCGGGGGATACCCGGGTTCCTGTCCTTTTTACTTGGATTGGATTTTTTCTTTTAAGGATTCCGATTGCATTGCTGTTTGCAAGAAATCCAGCAGATGACATTTTTATGCCCGAGCTAGCTTGGGGGTTGCTGGGCGCTTGGTTGGCAATGTTCGTGGATTTGTTCGCCCGGGGGATATTGCTTATTTACAGGTTTGGCTCTGGAAAGTGGCAATCAGTTAAGGTCTGATTTTTACTTATTCAGGGCTTCGAGTGCGGTTGGGAAATCTTCGGTGAAACAAAAGCGGTCATCCAATTTGCATGCTGCAAATATAGATTTTACTTGTGGGCTAACATGGCAAACAGCAAGCTTACCGCCTAATTCGTTTAGTTGCCTTTGCAGGGAGATTATTTTTCCGAGAAACACACTGTACATGCATTCCATGTTGGGCCCAAGGCTAAGTGCAACCTTGTTGGCTTTCTCGTCAGCAATGATCTTTTTGATTTCTTGGAATGAGTCTTGGATCTCAAGTTCGGAAGGTCTTAAATTCTTAAACCTTAGACAGAGGCCATCACCCTGTCTTTCGTAACTCATAAATTTGAATTGGCTCATGGGAAATCTCCGGTCTGATCAATGGCGTTAAATTATTCTCTTCTATCAATTTAGCCCAGCCATTACTAATGTCAAGCAGGGAATACTTACGGCGAATTTAATTGTAAAATCGTCGGGCATTAAAAAAAGTGAATTGATTGGCAATTTTTATATAGAGATTAATGCAAGGGGCATTCTTTGTTTTGCTGGAAGCAGAATTAATTCGTCTGTTTCTTGATAGGGAAGTGGTTCAGCTTCAAGCATACCTTGATAGACGCCTGTTATCGTTACTGGAATCATCTTACGGCGCACTGCGTCAATCATACCGGGTAACATTACCCGAATTCCGCGTGATGAGGTGCCTTCCACCCAACCTGATCTTTTTGCCGATTTTGATTCAACAAGTATGTATTCATTAATTCCCAGCAGGCACTTCTGATATTTTTGCAGGTTCTCTTGTTCGATTTGCTCTAGTATCTTTCGTCTTTGCAGTTTTACTGGTGCGGGAACTGGGTCTTTTAAGGATGCTGCGGGGGTCCCTTCTCTTGGGCTGTAAGGGAACAAATGCATTTTAAAGAATCCGATTTTTTGCGATAGGTCGCAAGTGGAGTCAAAATCTGCATCGGTTTCACCGGGAAACCCAATGATGATGTCGGTAGAAAAGCCGGGTCTATCCAAAGCATTTGAAATACGTTCGCACCGATCGATAAAACCCTGCCTTGAATAACGCCTGCGCATTTGACGCAGAATTTCATCAGAGCCACTTTGAAGGCATAAATGAAAGTGAGGCGCAACCAAAGGATGAGTCCTCATGACTTCGATTAGATCATCTCGAGCTTCTGCTGCTTCGATACTGCTCAGGCGAATTCTAAGATTGGGAAATCTTAAACTTATTTTTTCGAGAAGGTGCCATAGTCTGCACCATTCGCTTTTTGGTTTCCCTTTACTTAGATCGATTCCGTAATGGCCTAAATGGATTCCAGTAAGAACGATTTCCTGATAACCAGAAAGTTGAAGGTCTGCAATTTCAGCAAGGATTAGTTCGGGCTTTCTGCTGATGAGTGCAGGCCTTACGGATGGAATAATGCAGTAACTGCAATTTAAAAGGCACCCGTCTTGAACTTTGACAAAAGCCCTTTGGTGGTCATCAAATCTGGTGATGTTTAAGGGGCGTTGGTCGATGCCAAATTCTGCAAGAGATGAAAGGAACGATTCTTTGTTACCGATTACGCTTGAAACCCCATCGATATTTGCAATGCTTTTGGGGTCTCTCTCTGCGTAGCATCCCGTGACTAAGATTTTGGTGCTAGGGTTGCGCGCATGAATTTTCCGAATTAAAGTTCTGCCTTTGGCGTCTGCATCGTGGGTGACGGTGCAGGTGTTGATAATACAAAGATCTGGGCTTTCATTATCTAATGCTTCGACTACACCATTAAGTTCAAGCATTTCCCGGAAGTATTGCGACTCATATTGGTTAACTTTACAACCAAGAGTTTCAACTTTACAGGTTTTTGGTTTCCACTTCATAAGTAATAATGACCGGAAAACAACATAAAATGAAGTCTAAAAGAAAAGTACCGAAGGTGGGACTTGAACCCACACACCTTTGAGGGTACCGGATTTTGAGTCCGGCGCGTCTGCCATTCCGCCACTTCGGCATATTTGTTAAGTTTAGCGATTGGGATTTAAACTTCAAACCTTAGATTGCAAAAAGTTTGATTTACTTTAGGTTTTTAAGAAAGATTGTGTGGATTAGTGGTAAATTACATTAGAATAATATTTTAATAATTCAGATGGGAATTTTAAACATGAGTGATTCTACCACAGAAAAAACCGAGTTGGGTAACTATTTTGTCGCCAACTACCCGCCATTTTCCTTTTGGAAGCCTTCTTTTTTACCGGAGGCCCATAAGGTTTTAAACGCACAGCCAGAACCAAGCACACCCCTAGGCCTTTATGCGCATATTCCCTTTTGCAGGAAACGCTGCAAATTTTGTTACTTCAGAGTTTACACCGATAAAAATGCAAAAGATGTAGATAATTACCTCGATGCACTTATTCAAGAAATCGCTCTTTGTTCCCAATTGCCTGTCCGTGGTGGCAGAGATCTTGACTTTGTCTATTTTGGTGGTGGTACTCCTTCTTATTTGAGTGTTAATCAACTCGAAAAACTTTTTAATGGCATAAAAAGCTCATTTACTTGGAATGGTGCCAGAGAGGTTACCTTCGAATGCGAGCCAGGCACTCTTCAGCAACACAAGCTTGCAGCCCTTAGGCAAATGGGCGTCACGCGCTTAAGCTTGGGCGTTGAGAATTTTAATGATGAAATTCTTGAATCGAATGGTAGGGCCCATCATTCAGCCGAAATAGTTAAGGCATACACTTGGGCACGGGAGCTGGATTTCCCTCTTATAAATATTGATCTCATTGCAGGCATGGTGGGTGAAACCACAGAAAATTGGAAAGATTGCATCAAGAAAACAATTGAAATTGCACCTGATTGCATCACCATTTACCAGATGGAGCTTCCTTTTAACACGGTGTTTTCAAAGGAATTAAAACAGGTTGATCAGCCTGATCCTCTTGCTGTTTCTGATTGGCCCACCAAAAGAGCTTGGGTTAAATATGCTTATGAAACCTTGATGGAAAATGGATACGAGATATCGAGTGCCTATACTCTTGTTCGGAGCAAGGCGAAAATGAAATTTGTTTATCGCGATGAGCTTTGGCATGGGGCAGATATGTTTGGAACAGGCGTGGCTTCTTTTGGGCATATCAATGGGGTTCACCTGCAAAACTTGGATGCTTGGGATAACTATCTTGGTGAATTGCAGAAGGGAAGTATTCCTTTGGGCAGAGCTCTTCCCGTAACAAAGTATCAAAAGTTGATCCGAGAAATGATCTTGCAGCTTAAAACCGGGCACCTTGAATCAGAATACTTTGAAAATAAATTCAACGTCCAAATATTCAAGGAGTTTGACGCTCAGTGGGTGTCGCTTGAAAAAGAAGGTTGGTTGAAACTTGGTCAAAATTCGGCAGATGTCACCATGGATGGCTTGCTTCAGGTTGATAGGCTATTGCCCAGATTTTTTGAACCTGATCATTTAAATGCCCGGTACACATAGTTTTTTGTAAGGTTGTGGAAATAGAATGAGCGAGCCTTTGCAATTCATGATGGGCAAGTATGCAGCGGAAGTACCTGCTGATTTGTATTATTCCAGGAATCATTTCTGGTGCAGGGTTGTTGCTGGAAAAAACCGCTTTGGGTTTTCTTCCTATGCCATCAAACTCATGCAAGATGTTTATTTTCTTGATTGGCAGGTGAATGCAGGAGATAAAGTTGCTCTACTAGAACAGATCGGTCATATTGAAACATCGAAAGCTGTTTCTGACCTATTTGCACCCCTTGAAGGCACGTTGCTTTGTTTTAATCCCGAAGTTTTGGCAGATCCCTCTGCAATTAATGTGAATGGTTACGATAAAGGCTGGTTGTTTGAAATGGATGGCACTATCGATAGCCTAATGGATGCAAATGCTTATCATGCTTTTCTTGAAGAGAATTGGGAAAAAGCCCAACGCATGTTAAAAGGTAAAATTAACGCTGGGGATGATTAATATGAGTCAGAAAAAACTTAATGTGGTTTTGTCGCAGGCACAGGGCAAAGACCCTAATCGAAGAGCCATAGAAGAAGAAATTGCTGCAGCCTTGCTAATGGAACCAGGCATTGACCTAGGCATTGTTCCTGCGCTTTACGACTTGCATGAAGGCCATACGGGCAGGCTTTATCTTGAAGGCGTTCAAGGCGACATGGTCGTGATTTCCTGGCTTTATCCCCGGGCAGCCTATTGGTTGTTGGATCGGGATGGCATTCAGGGAAAACTGGGCGAAACCAATATCAAGCCCGCTGACAATAACGACGACGAAGATGAGGAAGGCGAAGAAGCCAGTAAACCCAAGGGCATTGGATCTGTTAAAGTTCAGGATCGGTTTATTTTTTGCCTCGATTTGCGGGATGCCAAGGATCACCGCACCTATGTCGAGGAAGTTCGCAGAATTCTAACCGAATGCAAGCAAAGGTGGGCTGATGCAATACCAGAATCAAAACCTGCAATGGTTCAGCTTGGAATGAATATTTCTGCCCTCGCCTCAAATGGTACTGCCGCCTCAAATGGTACTGCATTGTTGAATGGAAATGACACCAATGGTGCCTCCTTCCTTAAAGATGAAATGCTAAAAATACCAGGCCGACGCTGGTACCCTGTGATTGATTACAGTCGTTGCACCAACTGCATGGAATGCTTGGATTTCTGCTTGTTTGGTGTGTATGGCGTAGATAGTCTCGAGCGGATTTATGTTGATAATCAAGATAGTTGCAAGAAGGGGTGTCCTGCTTGTAGTAGGGTTTGCCCAGAGCAAGCCATCATGTTTCCTGATTACAAAAGCCCTGCGATTGCAGGGGCTCCTGTGGGGGCCATTAGTGGTTTGAAGATCGATCTTACCAAGCTTTTTGGTGGCGGTGACGCTTTGGTTATCGCTGCTAAGGAGCGAGATAAAGAGTTGCTGCGTGATGGTCGCGATGCAGTAGGATTGAGCGTTGGTATTCCCAAAAGGCAGCCTGATAAAAAAGATTCGCCAAAGGATGACCTCGATAATCTAATGGACTCTTTGGATTCCCTTGAAATTTAAGGCTAGGCCTTCACTGAACAATTAACTGGAAAAACCATGTTACATAAACTTGCATACAGAGCACTTACCGAATTGTCGCCCAGGCTTGCAATGAAAGCCGCTCATCTTTGGGTCTACAAAGGATTTGTTGCAGTCAGGGCATACAAGCACCGATTGAAAAACAAGAAGTTGTACCCGCCCTTCATGTTCGTTGCCCTTACCAACACTTGCAATTTGCGTTGTCATGGATGCTGGGTTGAAAAAGAAGGAACCGCCTACCATCTTCCTGCTGAAGATCTGGATGCAATCATTCGCGTTGGGAAGAAAAACAAAGCCTATTACTATACATTGCTGGGTGGTGAGCCTTACATGTATAAGGGTATTTGGGAAGTGTTTAAGCGCCACAAGGATTGTTTTTTTCAGACGATCACCAACGGAATGCTATTTACCGAAGCCAATGTTAATCGCCTTGCTGAAGCGGGAAATGTTACGCCCCTTATCAGCATTGATGGGATGCAGTTTCAGAATGATTTAAGGCGTGGTGAAGGGGTGTTTGATTCAGCAATGCAAGGAATGGAGAGGCTTAAAAAGAAGGGTATTATTTTTGGTGTTGCTTGCACGATCACTGGCAAAAATATGGAGGAAGTTTTGTGCGACTCCTTCTTGCAGTTGATGATCAAGCAGGGCGCAATGTACATCTGGTATTATTTTTACAGGCCAGTAGGCGAAGATCCGCATCCTGAATACTGCCTTAGCCCAGAGCAATTGCTGGAAGCCAGAAAGAAAATGGTGGCACTCAGGCATCATCATCCGATCATCATTATTGACAGTTATTGGACTGCATCGGGCGAAGCATTTTGCCCTGCTGCAATGGGTATGGGTTTCCATATCGGGCCCCAAGGGAGCATTGAAATTTGCCCCCCGCTTTCTTTTGCGACTAACAAAATAAGCGATAATGATTACGACCTTTATAAAACCATCAATGAAAGCCCTTACCTTCGGGGCTTCCAGCAGTTTGTAAAGGATCGCACCAAGGGGTGTGTTATTCTTGAAAATCCGCAGGAGTTGGTTGAGTTTATCAAGGGGCATGATGCAAAAGATTACAGCACCCGTGATGCACTTAAGGAAATAGGCTGTGGCAAACCCCGCACCAGTCAGCATATGCCTGGCAAAGAAATTCCCGAATCTTACTGGGTTTATCGATTTCTAAAAGACAATGTCTTCTTCGGCATGGGGGCCATGTGACCTTTGATGGTATCCACAGGCCCACGCTTTCCTCAATGGGGATTGATCCCAAACGGGTTGAAAGGGCTTACCAATCGGCAAGAGAAAAGCTTTTGTCTTCAAGGCTGGCTAAAGGTTGGTGGGAAGGTGAACTTTCTAGCTCTGCGTTATCTACTGCAGTTGCAGTTGCGGCCCTTATAGCTGCTAAAGTTGATGCGCCAAAGTTTGTCGAAAATGGGCTTTCATGGCTAAAGGAGCATCAAAACTCTGATGGCGGGTGGGGCGATACCACGATCAGCTTTTCCAATATCTCCACAACTTTGCTTGTTAAATCAGCCTTTTATATTTCAGGAAGGCATCAAGAATTCGCTTCTACTCTTGAGAAAACGGATCAATGGCTTGGCTCCCGCTATGGGAATTCCGGCAAAGAACTTGCGGAAGCATTGCGCCAAAGATACGGGAAAGATCATACTTTCTCTGTTCCAATTTTGACCACATGCGCACTCGCAGGGTTGGTGGATTGGGATGAAGTTCCTGCGCTTCCTTTTGAGTTGGCTTGCCTGCCCCAAAGTTTGTACCGCTTTGTGGGTTTGCCCGTCGTAAGTTATGCCTTGCCCGCATTGATTGCCATTGGTGTTTGCATCCACCATTGCAACCCATCTTCAATCTCTCCACTTCGGCTTCTCCGTAATATTTGCACCGGTAGGGCATTGAAAGTTCTTAAGAATATTCAGCCGGCCAATGGTGGGTTTCTTGAAGCTACGCCCCTCACTGCTTTTGTTACTTTATCCCTCTCTGCAACAGGGCGAGAAAATCATGATGTGGTTAAAAAGGGCGTCGCGTTTCTTTTGGATTCAGTCCGATCTGATGGTAGCTGGCCAATTGATACTAATCTTGCAACTTGGGTTACTACTCTTGCTATTAACGCACTTGCCTCTGCTGATGATCTTGAAAGCCTAGGCCAAACTGATTCACTTGTGGAATGGATTAAGGGCCAACAGTACGAAACCATCCACCCATATACTGGTGCAGAGCCTGGCGGTTGGGGCTGGACTCCTTTACCAGGGTGTGTTCCTGATGCGGATGACACCCCTGGTGCATTGCTTGCTTTGACCAACCTTAAAGAAAAACCTGCAGAGTGGTTGAGGGCAGGGGTGCGATGGCTTTCAGGATTGCAAAATACTGATTCGGGTATCCCCACATTTTGTCATGGTTGGAGCAATCTCCCTTTTGATCGAAGTGGATGTGATCTTACCGCACATATGCTTAGGGCGATCGCGCCTTGGTATCCGGAAGGTGGAACCGAAAACATTGATCCTGAATTGCATTCCGTCGAGGTGGAGTTGGAAAAACTCTACGATGGCGGCTTGACTTACTTAAGGGAAAATCAGAATTCAGATGGTTCTTGGCTTCCTCTTTGGTTTGGAAACCAGCATGAAGAATCTGAAACCAACCCGGTATATGGCACATGCAGGGTGCTTGCTGCATTCAGGGATTTAGGGCTTTGGGAAGAACTTCATGCCCGAAAAGGTGTTAGATTTCTAGAAAAGGCTCAAAATGATGACGGTGGTTGGGGCGGTGCTTATGGGTGCCCATCTTCGGTAGAAGAGAGCTCTTTAGCCTTAGAAATACTCTGGGATATGGACTCCGACCCAAAAGTATTGGAAAAAGGCTTATTATGGTTGATTAATGCCTCGGAGAATGATCAAATATTGAAAGTAGCACCAATTGGGTTTTATTTTGCAAAACTATGGTATTTTGAAAAACTATATCCCATAATATTTGCTGTTGGTGCTTTAGGAAGAATAAGAAAAAGTATGATGGTGTAATAAACGCCATACGATATAAATATCCCGCCTTTAGGAAGTATTAATAATGTCTAGCCAGTTAGTTGAGCCTGATGTTGAACAGGTAGAAAAAAAGTCTAAGAAACCTAGTACATCGCATCTCAAAATAGTTCCTGAAACTAGAGAACTCCGCGATAAAATTAGAGCCGAAATTGCTAAATTTGCAACTACCCTTGATCGTAAAAATACATTCAACAGAGCCGAGCTTCAGGTGTTCTCCGAACAACTCCTGACCAGCATGGGGTTGGGATTCCAATATACCGGATTCACTTCGGTATGCATTGCCAACGAATTTTGGCGTGAACAAGTTCAAGCTACCGATTTTTCCCGAAGGCTTCTCCTCATGCCCCATTGCTTAAAGCATGCTGAGGGATGCCCTGCTGATTACGATGAATTTGGACTCGATTGCAGAAAATGTGGCGCATGTTCTGTTGCAGATTTTAAAACCCGTGCCGAAGATCTTGGTTACAAAGTCCTTGTTTCTGAAGGCACACCGATTGTTTTGAAAATTATTGTCAGCGGCCATGTTGATGCCATCGTTGGCGTCGCTTGTTTGAATGTGCTTGAAAAAGCGTTGGATAAAATTCTCCTTGCTGGGGTTCCTTGTGTTGCTGTTCCCCTGCTTTCAAGCAATTGTAAAAGCACTTCAGTGGATGAAGATTGGGTAATGGAGTTCATCAATTTGAAAACTCCAGCACCTGCGACCGTAACAAGGTCTTACATGCATTTGATGCGTGCTTCACATCAAATTTGCGAAGAACCTGAGTTGTCAAGGCTTTGCCCTCCTGCAAGATCGGGAGCTAATTCAAGGGCGGAAGATCCGCTTTCTGTTCATGAAAAACTTGCCTACAATTGGCTTGGCAGAGGTGGCAAACGAAGCAGGCCTTTTATTACTCTCGCAGTTTATGACGCACTCAAGGGCGGCGCTGGCACCTTGAATGCCGAGTCCATTAATATCTCGGATGCGGTAAAGCGCTCTGCTTTAGCAATTGAGGCTTTTCATAAAGCCTCCCTTATACATGATGACATCGAAGATGATGACAACTTCCGCTATGGCAGTGAAACCATGCATCGCCAGCAGGGCGTTCCCGTTGCGATCAATGTTGGGGATTATCTCGTTGGCCTTGGTTATCGCTTGGCTGCAAAAGATCGTGCAGAACTTGGCTCAGATGTAAGCGCAGATATTCTTTTCAAGCTTTCCGATGCACATGTTAAATTGTCTGAAGGCCAGGGGGCAGAACTTCTTTGGCGCAATGCTACTGATAAAAATATTACTCCTCTTGAAGCCTTAAGAATTTATGCTTTGAAAACCTCTCCTGCGTTCGAGGCTGCTTTGTATGCCGGGGTCAGGCTTGCAGGGCCTGCTGAAACCTACGAAAAAATGATTGGTGAGTTTGCGAAGAACCTTGGTATAGCTTTTCAGATTCTTAATGATTTGGGCGACTTCGATACCAACTCTGAAAATAAGGTTGTTGCAGGCCAGGATGTGCTTGCTGGAAGGCCAACAGTGCTTTTGGCCATGGCTCTAGAAACCGCGACTCCAACCCAAAAAGAAGAGATTTTAGGTTTGCTTCAGCGAGCCCGAAAAGGGGATAGCTCCTTCCAATTAGTTGAAAGAATTCACCAGCTTTATCAATTGAATGAAGTGTTCAGCAAAGGGCAAAAGCTTGTAGAAAAATTTAGAGCTCGTGCAGAAGCGATTGCGGATGAAGTTGACTCCGAAGATTTTCGCAGGTTGCTTTATTTCCTTGTCGATTCAGTCCTCGAGAAATTCGAGGCCCCACAACAGACAGAGCCTTTATCATTAATTCAGCTAGGTAAAGTATGACCCGTTTGCCTGATGATAGTCTTGCTGTTCTTGCTGGTTTATTTAAGGAGTTTCCTAGTGAACCCTTTCCCATCGTTCACTTGATTAATTCTTCTGATATTCCAGATGCTTATAGATCTTTATTGGATCATGAGCATCATATGACCGTTACAATGGAGTCGCATTTTGCTGAACCGGTAAGGGTGAGGGTTCTTTCAGAGATAAGCCAAAACGGTTGTTATTCGCGTATTCTAAATCTAATTGGTGAGAAAACAGGTAAGATTGTTTTGTTTGGCCTGATGAGGGTTAGGATGGATTTTCTCCCAATTCAGGCACAGGGCGAGATTCTTGCAAGAAAAGAGCCTTTGGGTAGAATTCTCATTCGCAACGAAATCATGCGAAAAATAGAGTTGATCAAACTTCTGAAAATTGATGGTTTCCCAGCAAGAGAACATTGGTTTCAATCTAATGATCAAAAGCCCTATTATGGTCGAGTCGCCTTGATTCATTGTCAGGGTTTGCCCGCAATTGAACTGTTCGAAGTGGTATCTCCCGACGTTTGAATTTCACTTTTCAATTTATCTTGCAACCCTAACCCCAGTTCTTTTGGGTGATTTTTAGGTGTAAGTTGCCTCTGCATATAGCTTTAAGTCGTAGTGCCACTTTTTCGTGCGAAAAAGGTTAAAGGGGTGGTAATTCCTGAAAAAAGAGGCTAAAATATGATAGTTGTTTGAACAATTGTTTCGTTTAAGTCGATATTTATACCAAGGGGTATTTAACATGATTATGAAAAACGATCTCGGCCTTGATGTGATTGTAATTGGTGGCGGGCCCGCAGGTTCTTCCACTGCTACTATACTTGCGCAGCACGGCTTGAAAGTTAGACTGTTCGAACGCGAAAAAGGGGCTCGCTTTCATATTGGCGAATCGCTCATGCCCGATACCTACTGGACTTTAAGGCGGATGGGTGTCATTGAAAAAATCAAAGCGAGTGCTTTTACAAAAAAATATAGCGTCCAATTTGTTACCGATACAGGTAAAGAATCTCAACCTTTCTACTTTTTTGAAAACAATCCCCACGAATGCGCACAAACCTGGCAAGTCGTTCGTAGCGAATTCGACAAAATGCTTCTCGATAATGCTTCCGATCTTGGAGTGGATGTTTACTATGGTTGCAGGGTTCTTGATGCGATTTTTGAAGGTACCCGCTGCGTAGGTGTAAAAGTTCAAAACCCCGATGGTTCAATTGAAGAAGTTCACGCTAAAGTTGTTGTCGATGCCAGTGGTCAAAGCCTTGTTATTGGTAATCGCCTTAAGATAAAAGAAACCGATCCTCTTCTTAAGAAAGCATCCGTTTGGGCTTATTTTGAAGGAGCTTCCAGAGAGGCTGGCCTTGATGAGGGCGCTACACTTGTTTTGCAAACTGAGGGAAAAAAAGGCTGGTTCTGGTATATTCCACTTCATAACAACATCGTTAGTGTAGGTGTGGTTTCTTCTATCGATGATATGTTTGCTGATAAACTTTCCCATGAAGAGATATTTAACCGTGAGCTGGATCGCTGCCCCGCTGCAAAACGCAGAGTTGCTCCAGGCAAAAGAGTTGGTGGATTCATGAGTACCAAAGATTTTTCCTACCGCTGTTCCCAAGTTGCAGGTGATGGCTGGGTATTAGTAGGCGACGCATTTGGCTTCCTCGATCCGATTTATTCCTCGGGGGTATTTCTGGCTCTTAAATCTGGCGAAATGGCTGCAGATGCCATCGCTGAGGCCATATTGAAAAACGATTTATCCGCCAGCCAGTTAGGCAATTGGGGGCCAAAGTTTATTCAAGGTATGGAGCGCATGAAAAGGCTTGTTTATGCCTTTTATGAAGGCTTCTCCTTCGGGTCATTTATTCGTCAAAACCCTGACATGAAGCGTCATGTTATTGACCTCCTGGTTGGCGATGTTTTTAAAGATAGCGTTGATGCTGTGGTCAATCCCATGGACTTGATGCGCGAAGAAATGCGGGCCATGGCAAAGCCAATGTAATAAAAGTTCTTCAGACACACCTTGCTAGCATCTCTATAAAGATGGTAAGGATTTATCTTACCCTCCACCCACCTCTTCTATACGAGGCAGATGTGACAACTGAAATTAGCAAACCTTTAGGCAGAACGGCTTGGCTGGTTCTTACCGTGGCGGCCATTGGCTTTTTATTCGACACCTATGAACTTTTGATGACACCTCTGGTTCTTGCCCCGGCTTTGTCAGAATTATTGCGGGTTCCACCTAATCATCCTGATGTACAACTCTGGGTTGGAAGGGTTTTATGGTTGACTGCGCTTTGTGGTGGAGTTTTTGGTTTGATGGGCGGGTGGATGATCGATAAGTTTGGCCGTAAGACTGTTATGATTGGTAGTATCTTTGTCTACTCATTTTCACCTGTATTGGCTGGTTTAAGTACAGACCTTGCTTGGTTGATCTTTTTCAGATGCACAACTTTTGTAGGCGTTTGCGTTGAATTTGTCGCTGCAGTTACTTGGCTTGCAGAATTGTTCCCCGATAAGCGCCAGCGTGAACTTGCAATCGGTTGGACTCAGGCTTTTGCAAGTGTCGGTGGGTTGTTGGTAACGGGTGCTAGTTCTGGTATTGGTTATATGGTCGCAAATAAAATGCTTCCCGTACTTCCCGTAGGTGATCCTACCAATCCAGCTTGGCGTTATACTTTAATGACTGGTTTACTTCCTGCCATTCCAATTGCAATTCTTTTGCCTTTTGTTCCTGAATCTGCGGTGTGGCTTGAAAGGAAAAAGGCGGGAGCATTGCGCAGACCCAGCTTTTTTGAAATCTTTGAACCTAAATTACTTCGCACCACTGTAGTTGCTACCATTCTTTCTGCGTGTGCCTATGCTGCTGCTTTTGGAACCTTGCAAGTTACTGTTTCCCAAGCGGTTCCTGGGTTACCAGATATGAAAGAAACCCGCGACAAGATGGCGCCTTTGATCAAGGCTAACAAAGTATTGGGGAAACAATTTGTAGGTCTCGATATGGAGTCTGAAGAATTTAAAACCAAGGATAAGGAATTTAAAGATAACCTCAGAAAGATCGGCAAAATTAATAAAGAAGAAGTCCAGCCTCGTAGGGAGAGTGTGCAATTCATGCAGGAACTCGGCGGGTTGGCAGGTAGAATTCTTCTTGCGATTGCTCTTGTTTCCATTGCCAGCAAAAGGGTGCTTTTATGGATCTTCCAGATTCCTGGGTTGTTCATAATTCCTTTGGTTTGGTTTTTTGTTTTTCAAAACGCACCCCACCTTTTCAGTTATGGTGTGTTTCTCGCGGGACTTTGTATTGTTGCCCAGTTCTCTTACTTCGGTGAATATCTCCCCAAGGTTTTCCCTGTTCATTTACGCGGTACTGGGAGTGCCTTTGCGACTAATGTTGGTGGCAGAATGATAGGAACCTCTGCCGCATTTCTAACCACAAATCTGATTGCCCCTATGCTTACCATTGGTTCTAACAACTTTGAAAAAGTTGCTTATGCTGCTGGTATTACTGGTGTACTGGTTTTTGCAATCGGTTTTGTCACCAGCTTTTTCCTTCTTGAACCAAAGGCGGAAGGTTCCCCCGAATAAGCTGCGAAGCTTATTGTTTAATGCGGCTTAACCATGAAAATTGCCTACATCACCGCTGGTGCAGCAGGAATGTTCTGTGGCAGTTGCTTAAATGATAATACTCTCGTTACCGCCCTTTGTGCCCTTGGCCATGATGCACTGCTGATTCCCACCTATACACCGATTCGCACTGATGAGATCAGTCAAAGTCTGGATCGGGTTTTCTTCGGGGGCATCAATGTGTACCTGCAGCAGAAGTCCAGATTCTTTCGTTGGACACCATCTTTTTTTGATCGTTTGTTAGATGCACCCTTTTTGCTGCGGTGGGTTTCAAGGTTTGCTTCTAGTACCAAGGCTGAAGATTTAGGAGATTTGACTATTTCCATGTTGAAGGGGAAACATGGTTATCAGGTTAAAGAGGCCTTAAAGCTTGCTGCTTGGTTGAAAAAAGAAATTAAACCCGATGTCATTCATCTTACTAATGCCCTGCTTTCAGGCATGGCTGATATTCTTTCCAATGAGGTTGGTGCGCCTGTTGTTTGTTCCTTGCAAGGGGATGACATTTTTTTGAATGCATTACCCGAACCTTTTCGAACCAAAGCGATTGATTTGATCTCCGCTAATTCTTCCTTGGTTAATAGGTATGTTGCTTCGAGTTATTTTTATGCAGATAGCATGGCGGCCTACCTTAAAATCCCCAGAGAGAAAATTGGGGTTATTCAGCCAGGCATTAACATCAAGTATCATATTGCAGGTTCTAATGCTCAAAAAGCAGGAAATGTTTTGGGTTACTTTGCGAGAATTTGTCCGGAAAAGGGTTTTCATAACCTGGTGAATGCTTGGATTGCACTTCGTTTAAAGAATCAAAATTTGAAAATTAAGTTAAAGGCATCTGGTTGGCTGGGGGAAAGCAACAAACAGTATTATTTAGAGCAATACAATAAAATCAAAGACGCTAATCTTTTGGAAGACTTTGAATATTGTGAGTCCCCCGATCTACAATCGAAGATCCGTTTTTTTGATGGTATCGATCTTCTTTGCGTTCCTACCGATTACCTTGAACCAAAGGGGTTGTATGTTTTGGAAGCTTGGGCGCAGAATGTTCCCGTCTTACAACCCAACCATGCTTCGTTTCCTGAACTTTTAAACAAAGCGGGTGGCGGTGGTTGGCTTTATGCTCCGGGCAACCATCATGAATTAATCGAAAAACTAGAGTTTGCTTTTTCTTCTGGTTTATTGCTTAAACAGCAGGCACTTTTAGGGCATAATGCCGTGATCGATTATTTTAATTCTTCAAGAATGGCTGAAGAGACATTGGCCTTTTATCAGCGAATGCTTTCAGGGGACAAAGTTTAAGGGAAAAGTTGATGGCGGAATTTATTCATAACAGGCAAGTTCAATTTGCTGAAACAGATATGGGCGGAATTGTTCACTTCAGCAGCTTTTTTCGCTACATGGAGGAGGCAGAGCATCACTTCCTGCAGTCGCTTGGCCTTTCCGTTGTCATGAATTTAGAAGGTAAGAAACTTGGCATGCCTCGGGTTTCCGCAAAGTGTGATTTTCATCATCCTGCCCGATTTCAAGATTCGCTTCAAATTTTTGTCAAACTCCAGAGGCTTGGAAAATCTTCGCTTTCTTACACGATCGATATTAAAAAAGCTGATCTCCTTTTGGCCACGGGAAATATTGTTGCCGTCCTTTGCGAACTGAATGACCAACTACCCCCCAAATCCATTCCCATTCCACAATTTATGCGGGATCTTTTGACTGGCGGTATAGTTGAATGATTGCCCCTTTTAATTATCTTGAAAATCTGACCAATCGCCTTCATCTGGGTGCTATGCGAATTCCTGAAAATATCAGGAACAAGCATGTGAAGTATATTCTTTCATGCCAAAATCCTGATGGGGGTTTTTACGGTCGCGACCCTGATAGCGATTTGTATTACACTGGCTTTGCCCTCCGCTCCTTGTTGGTGTTGAATGCCCTTGATACTCCAACTTGCGAAAAAGTCGGAACTTTTCTTACCCTCAGATTGCATTCCCAGACAAGCTTGGTTGATTTCTTTTCCCTCGTTTATTCCGCAGTCATTGTTTCTATGGGAGGTGGCCCCGATGTTTTTGCCTCCAGTGGGGATTGGACTGATACCATAGGGACTTTTCTTGCTTCACTTCGTGGTGCAGATGGCGGGTTTGGTAAAGTTCCAGGTGGTAAAGAATCCAGCACTTACATGAGTTTTCTTGCATTGCTTTGCCATCAATTAATCGGGAAAAAAATTGTCGCCCCTGATTCACTGGTTGCTTTTGTTCATTCCCGCCTTCGAACCGATGGCGGTTTTGTTGAATACGGCCCTATGAAAAAAAGTGGCACCAACCCTACCGCTGCAGGCATGGGAATTTTGCGTGCCATCGCGCCTCAGTTGCTGCAGGGGGATATGAAAAATAATCTCATCAACTTTTATAAGGGTATGATGGGTGATGAAAATGGTTTTAAAGCGAATCATCGCATTCCCTTTTGCGATGTCCTTTCCACTTTTACTTCGCTTTGGTCTTTGGAAGAACTTGACGCCCTTGATGAGCTTCCTTTAGATAAAATCTCGCAATATGTATTGTCCACGGGAAATATCGAAGGTGGTTTTCATGGCGGATCTTGGGATGCAGGAAGGGATGTCGAATATTCCTTTTATGCCTTGGGCGCACTTGCACTCTTGGCATCACGAAAATAAGGAGTTTTAATGACTTTACAAGTTAGGCAGATTCGCAAGGAGTTTATCACACGCTCGGGTTCATTGCCTGTGCTTTGTGGCATTGATCTAGATCTCGATTCTGATAAATCTCTTGTGATCATGGGCCAATCAGGTTGTGGGAAAAGTACATTCCTTCATGTTTTGGGTGGGCTTGATAAACCCAGTTCAGGAAAAATCCTTCTCGATGGCCTTGACCCTCTCGCAATGAATGAAACAGACCTTGCCCATTATCGGAACCAAAAAGTTGGTTTTGTTTTTCAAGACCACCATCTGTTGCCTCAATGTACCGTACTTGAAAATGTGCTTTTGCCTTCATTGTTAGGCGCAGCACCAAAAGTTGAAGTCATTCAACTTGCCAAGGATTTGCTCGCAAGGGTTGGGCTTGAAAACAGAATGGATCATATGCCTTCAGAACTTTCTGGCGGAGAAAGGCAAAGGGCTGCTGTTGCCCGAGCTCTTATTATGCGCCCAAGGCTTTTGCTTGCTGATGAGCCCACAGGTAATCTTGATAAAAGAAATGCTGATAATATTATGCGTCTGCTTCTTAAACTTCATGAAGAAGAAAAGAACATTTTAATCGTGGTTACTCACAGTCTCGAACTTGTAAAATTATTTCCCCGAGTCATGACCATGGATGATGGTATCCTTACGCAAGCGGTATCTTCCAACTGATTTAAAGGTGAACTAATTCTATGTCTTTTAGCTTGGGCCAATTTGTTGTTAACACCGCCAGATTTTATCTCAAAGGTAACCTCGCAGTTCTTGTGGGCATTGTTATTGCCACTGCTTCGCTGACCGGTGCACTTCTTGTTGGGGATTCTCTTCGTGGAAGTTTGGCAGATACAGTTGAAAATAAGCTTATTTGGGTTAATGAAGCAGTTCTAGCGCAACGATTCTTCAATGAACAAATCGTCGTTAAACTTGGAGAGAAAACGGCCATCCCCGCCGTTATTCTTAAGGCTTCTATTCAAGTTCGGGATGATCAAGATTGCTTGGTAACACAAATTAGTAGTGCCCAAGTTGTCGCAGTGCCCGAAGAGTTCTGGCAAGATGAAGGAAAAAGTGCGCAGTGGAAAAACCTAAAGGGTGCATGGCTTAATCATCAAGCTGCTATTGGGTTAAAGATTTCCGAGAAGCAAAATGTGGTGTTGAGAATCGAAAAACCGAGCGCTATTCCCAGAGAGTCTTTTCTGGGCAATCGTGAAGACGTAGTTGACTCCATCACACTTGAAGTAGAAAAAGTGTTGGATCGTTCTGATAAGTATACGGGTTTCAATTTGTTTCCTGGGATGGATGCGCCTGCAACTATTTTTGTACCATTGCAACTATTGCAGGAAAAGTTGGACGCCCCTTCTAAAATCAATGCTATTCTTACAAGTAAATCGGGGTTGCAGGATAAATTTCGTTCGTTGTTGACACTTTCAGATTATGAATTGAGATTCAAAGGCCCTGAAGACCGAGCATTGGATTTGTTTTCGAAATTGGATCGTGATAACAATCAAGTTTTGGAAAAGCGAGAGTATCAGGGAAAAATAGCTGCAAAGCTCATCCCTTTACTTCAATCACAAGCAGGCACAATCGATCTTGAGGGTGTGCAAAAGTTTTTTCGTGATAACCGAAATTATTACTCTCTAGAGAGTTCTCAAATGTTGGTTTCTCCCAACCTCGCCCAAAAAGCAAGTGATTTAATTCAAGAGATGGGATTACAATCTTCGCAAATCATGGTTTATCTGGCCAATAATATTCAAGAAAAGAACAACGCTGTTCCTTATTCCGTCATTGCGGGAATCGATGCAACCTTGCAAAAAAAGTTGGGAGTTAATCTCGCAGCAAATGAGAAGTCGGGTGAGAAAATTTGGTTGCTCGACTGGAATGATTCCCCTTTAAAACCTGCAATTGGAGATCCAGTCGGACTTGAGTATTTTCTTCCTGAAGTGGTTGGAAAACCTATCGAGAAAAAAGATTCTTTCCAATTTGCAGGATACATTCCAGCAGATATTAATCTTGTGGACCCTGAAATTACTCCAGATTTTCCGGGAATTACGGACAAGCTTTCGTTGGATTCTTGGAACCCGCCTTTTCCTTACGATAACAAGCGGGTCAAGCCACGAGATGAAAAATACTGGCAGGATTTTAGATCGGTTCCCAAAGCTTTTATTGACCTTGATTCTGCTAAGAATCTTTGGGGTAGTAGGTTTGGGAAAATTACCTCCATCAGAATTTATCCTACAAACTTAAGTTTTCCAATTGGTTTTGCTGCTGATTTTCAGACCCGCTTGCTTAAATCGATCGACCCAATCTCGGTTGGATTTGTTTTTCAAGATTTTCGCACTAGGTTTCAACAATCGAGCCAGTCGGGCACTGATTTCTCCGGGCTCTTTGTAGGCTTCAGCTTTTTTCTCATCCTCTCTGCTTTAATTCTTGTCGCTATACTATTTCGTTTACACCTTGAACGCAGGGCCTCGCAGGTTGGCACCGTTCTTGCCCTTGGCGCTACCCAAAAGCAAGTCGCACATTTGTTGCTTCTGGAAGGCCTGCTTGTTGCTGGGTTGGGTGTGCTATTGGGTTTAGGGGTTGCTTGTGTTTATGCTATCGGACTTTTGCAATATCTGAAATCCAATTGGCCTGATAACTCTCTTCAACAAATCCTTAAATTACACATTCCATTTAAAACCCTTTGTATCGGATTCGTTTTGGCTTTTATTATGAGTGCAGTAGCTATTTTTCGAACTTCACGCAACTTAGTAAAAACATCAGTAATTACTTTGATCAAAGGTGGTTATCTTGATTCGACTGTTTTGAATTCCAAAAAACCCCTTTCGCTTTTGATTTATGGCTCGCTATTTATGATGCTGGGCTTCGGTTTGCTTTTTCTTCCCTCGAGTCAGGATCATGAATTAAAAGCCTTGAAGTTTTTTGGTGCTGGCGGTTTAGTGCTTACCTCTGGGTTATTTTTCCTTGGTGCATTCTTGCGTTATATCCATAAAATCATGGTTTTTGGCCATGGATTTGATGGCATGGCTAGGCTTGCTTTACGAAACATGGCTCGAAACAAAGCACGTTCTCTCCTTACCGCAGGGCTTCTTTCCAGCGCTGCTTTCCTCATTATTGCGGTTGAACCATTCAGAAAAGAAGCTGATAGCAACACGGGCAAAAATTCTGGCACTGGCGGCTTTAGCATTGTCGTAGAAACTAATATTCCTGTGCTTTCAGGGCTTGATGGTGCTTCCGGTATTGAAACCATTCTCGATGGTGTGCAAAAAAGTAATCGGGGAAATCCACAACGCGCCCGCCAGCAAGTTGATCGATTCAAAAATGTGCTTAAGGATATTAAGGTTTTTAGCTTAAGATTCAATCCTGGCGATGATGCAAGTTGTTTGAATCTTTTTGCACCCTCTAAACCCAGAATTTTAGGTGTGCCCAATTCCCTGCAACAACGAGGCGGTTTTTTGTTTTCTGCTACCACAGAAGCTTCGGAAAACCCTTGGAAGCTTCTAGATTCTAGCAATACTCTTGTAAATGCTTTTGTTGAAAAAAACACTGTTGAATGGATGATTCATTCTGGGTTGGGTAAAGATTATAAAATTCAGGATTCCTTGGGGAAAGATGCGCTTCTTAAGTTTGCAGGGCTGTTTCAAGGTTCTGTTTTTCAAAGCGAAATTCTCATAGGTGAATCGCAATTTTTGAAGTTCTTCCCCCGGCAGCAAGGCTATCAGTATTTTTTAATTGATGCAGATTCTAAAGACCTTTCTGAAATCGAAGAGGCTTTTAAAATCGGCTTATCTGATTACGGGGCCAAAGTTTCAAAAACTAAAGATCTTGTTGAACGATTTGCATCTGTCGAAAATGCTTACTTATCAATGTTTCAGGGACTTGGCACCATTGGCCTGCTTATTGGTACCATGGGCGTTGCTGCGGTGTTAGCCCGCTCGGTTTGGGAACGAAGAGCAGAGCTTGGCTTACTTTCCGCCCTTGGGTTTACTCAGGGAGATGTTGTGCTTGTTATGCTTTTGGAGCATGCATTGCTTTTATTCTTAGGGTTGGGGATTGGGACCCTTGCTGCACTTGTCTCTGTGATTCCTCTTGAACATTCCACAGCAACCCGCTGGGGTGTTCTTGCTTTATTGCAAGCCGGTATGTTTTTCTTTGGGTTGATGGTTTGCGTTGCAAGCCTTTGGTCTATTCGTACAAATAATTTTGTCGCAGCCATGCGTAAAGATTAAGTTTAGCGTAAAGATTAAGTTTAGC
>CALARU010000236.1 GCA_937888715.1 uncultured Planctomycetaceae bacterium
AGTTTCATATCCCGGGACCGGCTTTAGCAATCCTTTTTACTTCTAGCTTAAGGTATAATTGGGGTTTTTTTTGGACTGGGTCTTTTGGGTTCTTTTTGTTTTTATATATTTTTCTCCTTATTTATCATTTCTCAAAAAAAAACACTTAATTTAATCGACTTTATGATAGGTGACTTGATTTTAATGGTACGTATTCAAAAGCATTTGTTTTTTCATAAGCAAACCACCCTTTTCTTTGGCATTTACCCACCAGATAACGCATGATTTATCTCGGAACTAGCTTCTACGCATGGGGTTTAACCTTCTAAGTTTGTATTACTTGGAGATGGCATGAATTGGATCAAAGCCTTACTTGTTTGCTGTTTTTTAATCACAGGCTCTGCCCAAGCTGCGGAGCAACCTAACATTCTTTGGATTGTTTGCGAAGATTCTAGCATTGATTGGTTTGGATGCTATGGCAATAAATATGCCAAGACGCCGAATGTTGATGCGCTTGCCAAGCAAGGGTTTCGCTACAAAAACGCTTACGCTTGTGTTCCGGTTTGCGCCCCGTCCCGCAGTACCTGGATCACGGGTATCAATGCAGCTTCCACCGGTACACTTCCCATGCGCAGTAGAAATATGCTGCCCCATGATTTGATCAAGTATTATCCAGATTACCTGCGAAGTGCGGGTTATTTTGTCGCCAACCATACCAAGACTGATTTCAATATTGCTGGCCGGCTTGATGGTAATTGCTGGGATAGCAACAAGGCTAATGCCTGGGACTTGCGTAAGCCCGGCCAGCCCTTTTTTCAAATCCTCAATTTCAACGAGTCGCACGAAAGCAAGGCGCATGGCGCAGTGACCAACACCCGCCATTCACCCAACGACATCATCTTGAGAAAATATCATCCCGATGAAAAAGGGATTCGTATGACTTATGCAAAATATCACGATGCAGTAGAAAACATGGATATCGAAGTGGGCAAGGCGCTTGCAGCACTAGATAAAGCAGGGCTGGCGAATGATACCATCGTGATATTTAATTCTGATCATGGTGGTGTGATGCCTCGCAGCAAACGATTTCTTTACAACAGTGGTTTGCACTGCCCGCTGATAGTGCGGATGCCTGAAAAGTACAAGCATTTATGGCCTGGTAAGTCGCCTGGTGAAACTGTGGATCGGCTTGTCAGCTTTGTGGATATGCCCAAAACTTGGTTGAGCCTTGCGAATGCAGAGATCCCACCTGCGATGCAGGGTAAGATTTTTCTGGGTACCAAAGCGCAGCAAGAACCCGAGTATGTTTTCAGCTTCCGTGAAAGAATGGATGAGCGCTTCGATAATCAGCGCGCGGTTCGTAGCAAGCAATTCTTGTACATCAAAAACTTCATGCCTTATGCGCCTTGGGGGCAGCATGTTGATTATCTCTGGAAAATGGAAGCTACCAAAGTTTGGGAAGATGCGTACAAAAACAAACGCACTAACGAAATCACTGGAAGATTCTTTAACACCAAGCCTGTTGAAGAACTTTACGACATGCAAACTGATCCTGATAATGTAGTTAATCTTGCAGATAAACCTGAACATCGTGAAACACTTTTAACCATGCGGGGTAAACTCAAAGAATGGCAATTAGCCATTCGCGATGCAGGTTTATTACCAGAATTCGAACTTAATGAACGGGCAGCCCAAAACAAAACCACCATCTATCAGATGGCGCAGAATGAAAAGCTTTACGATCTGCCCGCCTACCTTGATGCAGCAGATTTGGCTCTTGCTAAAAATAGTATCAATAAACCAAAACTGTTGGAGTTATTGCAGAGCAAGGATTCTGGATTGCGTTATTGGGGTACAGTCGGGCTGTTCATGCTGGGTAAAGCAGATGATGAAACGCTAAAAGCCTTGGAGCCCATGCTGATGGATAGTTGTGGTGAAGTGGTAGGGTTGGCAGCGTGGACTTTCATGCAATCAGGCCAGGTTGAAAAGGCAAACAGCGTTCTTGCAGAGCAATTGAAGAATCGAGTGCCCTCGGTTTTGTTTGTTTTGAATGTGCTCGATTTATCTAAAGCAGACATCAAGCCTTTTGTGCAATTGATTAACTCGATGGTAGTTACTGGCAGACCGATGGCGGAATACGAACAGCGCATGATCGAGCATTTGAGAGTGTCCAACAATATTGAAGCGCCCAAGGGTTTGGAAAAGCCCACTAAAGCGAAAGCTAAGAAGAAGGAGTGATGTTATGAACTCATCAAATAAACTTGATATTCGTATCTTTGTATTGCTTGGACTTATTGCATGGTGCTGCCCTGCCAGCCTTCTAGGTGCGGAAACCAAGCCTAACTTGATATTAATCATGGCGGATGATCTTGGGTATGAAACCATCGGCGCCAACGGGGGCACCAGTTATAAGACTCCAAATCTTGATAAGCTAGCATCAACGGGCGCCCGCTTCACTCATTGTTATGTGCAGCCTTTATGCACGCCTACAAGGGTGCAGTTGATGACGGGGCTTTACAATATTCGAAACTACATCAATTTTGGTAACATGAATCCCAAGGCGGTCACCTTTGCCAACCATTTGAAGCCTGCGGGATATACCACTTGCATAACAGGCAAATGGCAGCTTAGCCAAGATGTTAACCTTCCTAAAAAATTTGGGTTTGATGAGTACTGCCTTTGGCAGCATACTAGGCGCCCTCCCCGCTACGCTAACCCTGGTTTAGAGATCAACGGGGTTGAAAAAAATTACTCCAACGGTGAATACGGTCCCGATCTTGTTAATGATTATGCGATCGATTTTATCAAGCGCAGTAAAGCTTCGCCCTTCTTTCTTTACTACCCCATGATGCTCACGCATTCCCCTTATCAGCCAACTCCTGATAGCAAGGATTGGGATCCCAAGGCCAAGGGCGAGGCTGTCAATGATAAGCCCAATCACTTTGGCGACATGATTGTTTACATGGATAAATTGGTTGGGAAACTTGTTGCGCAGTTGGATGCCCAGGGCATTCGTGATAACACGCTGATCATTTTTGTGGGCGATAACGG
>CALARU010000237.1 GCA_937888715.1 uncultured Planctomycetaceae bacterium
CGTAAGTTGATGGATCATTTAAAATTCCCGTTAAACATTATCCTATCGTTGCACCCGCACACATTCCTTCCTAGAATACTAGATACAAATGTAACCAAGTGGGCTTTGAAGGCAAAGCCCTGTTTATTCCAAGGAGAAGGAATGCCGGAAAAAGTTGTCATCATCGGTTCGGGGCCTGCTGGTTGGACTGCTGCGATTTACGCAGCCCGGGCCAACCTTCAACCTGTTGTTTTTGAAGGCGCAATCACCGAAGAAAACCGTATTAAAGGTACTCTTCCGTTGGGCCAACTCGCACTTACCACCGAAGTTGAAAACTTCCCCGGGTTCCCCTCAGCAAGTTTGCATAATTTCTTAGAAACCGCTCTACCCGAAGATCGTAGGCCTTTCTGGGTGTTAGACAAGAAAAGCCAACCAGGCCATGGCATCACCGGCCCCGAACTTATGGATCTTATGCGTCAGCAGGCCCTTAATTTCGGTACCCGCATCATTACTGATGATATCACCCATGTTGATTTTTCCAAGAAACCCTTCCGTATCACTTCCTTGGAAGGAAACACGGTTGAAGCTATGTCGGTGATCATTTCCACCGGCGCCCGAGCCAACTACCTTGGCCTTCCCTCGGAAGATAACTTTAAAAACCGTGGTGTTTCCGCCTGTGCGGTTTGCGATGGCGCCCTGCCCCGATTCCGCAATAAACCCATAGTTGTTGTGGGCGGGGGCGATTCCGCCCTCGAAGAGGCTTCCTACCTCAGCAAATTTGCAAGTGTTGTTTACCTCGTACATCGCCGCGATAAGCTCCGAGCTAGCAAAATCATGCAAGATAGGGCCCTAGGTAACCCGAAAATCAAGCCCTGCTGGAATAGTGCTGTCGAAGAAGTCTTGGGCAATGATAAAGATGGCGTTACCGGAGTTAAACTTAAAAATCTAATTACTGGAAAATTCGAAGAACTTGCTGCCAGTGGCATGTTCCTCGGCATCGGCCATACCCCCAATACCGATTTCCTTAAAGGGCAGTTGGAATTAGATGATAAAGGTTATATTGTTTGGCAAAAACCCGCACGAACTAATACCAGTGTGGATGGCGTTTTTGCTTCGGGCGATGTTGCAGATAGCTACTATCGGCAGGCAGTTACCGCAGCAGGAAGTGGCTGTATGTCTGCATTAGATGCAGAGCGATGGCTGGCAGAACACGGAGAAGTTTAGTTTTTGGGTTGACCTTTTGCCTTCCGATATCTATCCATATAAATAAGGAAATTGACCTCGTAGCTCAGTTGGTAGAGCAACAGACTTTTAATCCGTAGGTCCTGGGTTCGAGCCCCAGCGAGGTCACTTCCTTACTTTGTATAACTTCGTTACAACTCGCATCATTTCGCATAACATCGCAACTACCATAGACTTCCGTCAAACTTTGCGAATCTTTGCAAAGTTCTGCTTGGCCTTGCTGCATCGGAATATGCGCGAAAAGTAACCCGACTGCGTGACATTTTGCGTCAGAATTCATCTATCCGTGCCATTCAACTCTCTGAATTACTGCTTTTTACTGGCACTCCAGTGCATAGATATGAATTTGCAATCAATTATTTCGGGCGATGCGAAAGCCCAGATTATGATCGCGGTCGGTAGGCCGGATGAAATTCCTGATCGCAGAACGCTGATAAGAAGCATCGAAGTTAAAGGCCCCGCCCCGCAATACCCGATATTTTCCCTCAGGTGGCCCTTTAGGATTCAAAATCGGCTCCTTGGCATAAGGCCCATACCAATCATTGCACCATTCATCCACATTGCCATGCATATCGTAAAAACCAAAAGCGTTTGGTTTATAACTTCCAACAACTACGGGCTTACCGATTTTAGAATCTAAAAAGTTAGCTTGATCCTTACCAAATCTCTCGCCAACTGCGTAACGGGTTTTAGTCCCTGCCCTGCAGGCGTATTCCCATTCGGCCTCTGTGGGCAAACGAAATCCCCCGCTGGTTTTCTCATTTAGTTTTTTGATGAATTTCTGGCAGTCTTCAAAAGAAACATCGGTAACGGGAAGTTTGGCCCCACCTTCGCTACTGGGGTTATCATCCATGATCGCTTCCCACTGAGCTTGTGTGACTTCATACTTACCAAGGAAAAATGATTTTGAAATAGTAACTTCATGTTCAAGCTCGTTGTTAGTTCGCCCGGGTTCAGAAATGGGGGAACCCATGGTAAATTTTCCCGCAGGTACAATCAGAAGTTCAAGGGAAACACCTTTACCAATATCCACGACTTCGAGGGCGAGCTTTTGTGGCTGAGCAAAAACAATCACGGCAAAGCTGAAAAATGAAAGAAGAATAAGAGTGCGCATTAATCACCAAAGTCAGAGTACGAAGTAGCATCCACGGAAAGTGCACTGTTATAACAATTGCAGTTTTGCCACTTTATCCGTTCATCATTTCTGTAATCTGCTTGGTTGAGTTGCCTATTGGCCGGTCGAGGGGGATCCCCGTGCAAGCAAGAAGGGTGGCGAGCAGATCGCCTTGATTCGCTTTCGTGGTCAGGAAGCGGCCGGTCTTCAGTGAGCCACCGCCACCGCCCGCAATGATGAACGGAAGATTCTCGCGGGTGTGGTTGTTGCCATCTTCAAGGCCGGAACCCCACATCATGATGCAGTTGTCAAGAAGCGTGCCTTTACCCTCCTTGAGGCTAGCCATTTTTTTCACCATATAGGCAAACTGAGAGATGTTGAAGGCGGTGATGGCTGCAACCTTGGACTTGGTTTCATCCTTATTCCCGTGATGGGTGAAGGAGTGATGGTCCCCGCTTAAACCGAGTTCGGGATAGGTCACACCGTTTGGTGTGGAACCAATGTAGGTGCTGACTCGCGTAGTGTCGGTCTGGAAGGCGAGCACATTAAGATCGCACATCACCTTCATGTATTCGCTGCGTTTTTCGCCGATAGGGATTTTGATCTCGATGGGCGGTGAGTCAGATGCGTTGCGTTTGACGGTGCTAACCCCTGCTTTTTCGAGTGCGGCATCCTTCTGCCGCTGTTCAATCGCTGCGATACGGCGTTCCACGAATCGGACACTATCGAGGTATTCATCGATCTTATGCTGATCATCTTGCGGAAGTTTTTTACGAAGTTCGCGTGCACCACCAATGACCAAATCGAGCATACTGCGATCAAGCGGATCGTGCTTCAGGGTGGCGCCTGGTTTGTCGGTTTTGCCAAAGAGGCGATTGAGCACATTGCGGGGATTAATCTCGGCTGGCACCGTTTGGGTAGCCGAGCGGAAACTGCAATGCGAATAGTAGCCTTCGTTCAATCCTTCCTGATTTTCTTTATGCGTCTGCGGCATTGTCGCCAACTCAAGGGATGGCAAAGTGGTCAACCCACCGATGTAGTTTGCTGCAATCTGGTCGGCAGAAATTGCGATATCAATCTTATTGCGGTGATCAGCATTAGGAAGAGTAGCGGTAAGCCAGGTCGATAGTTCCAGAGCGTGTGGTGCACCATTGAAAGGTTTGATCGGCACGCCGGAGACGCCCTTTACCATGAGACATTGATTGAGAACAGGGCGCAGAGACTCGATTGACTTGGGTGGTGCGGTAAGGAATGTGTCGGGATTGGTTGGCCAGAATTCATCCATGACAACACCGTGCGGCATGTACATGAAGGCGAGCCGAACGGGGGGTTTGGCAGGCGTGCCCTTTTCAGTCTCAGCCCAACCGATGGAGTTTAACATAGGCAAGGCAAGAGTGACACCGATGCCTTTAAGGCAGTTTCTGCGATCGAGCATGGATTTTTGAGTCATGATTTTTACCTTATTTAATACGGCGGTGAGTGAATGGATAACTGGTAACAACTTCAATGATCAGCGATTGCATACGATAACCGTCCTTGCTGATATTTTCCAGCAGGTGGTCGACGACGATTTGATCATAACCTTCAATCTGACGGCAAAGAGAGTAGGCGAGCAATTTTTCGGCAAGGTTGCGAGCGATGTCTTCTTTGCGTGTGGCGATGATGGATTTCAAGTCTTTTGGCGAATTGAATTTCAATCCTCCCGGCAGTTCGCCGGTGGCATCAATCGGGGCGCCTGAATCATCTTTATCCCGCCAACGACCGATGGCATCAAAATTTTCCAACCCGAAGCCGATCGGATCCATGACCTTATGGCAGCTCGCACAGGCGGCATTCGTGCGATGGAGTTCCGTTCGTTGACGCATCGTCAGAGCTGCGACCTTTTTCTTATCCTGTTTTTCAAGCGAGGGCACATTTGGAGGAGCGGGCGGGATATGCTCGCCAAGCACTTGTTCAAGCACCCACGCACCGCGTTTTACCGCACTGGTCCTGTCGGGGAAGGATGTCATTGCAAGAATACCGGGCATGCCTAGGATCCCGCCACGATTAGCATCCGTGATCTGGATGCGTCTCATTTCTGGCCCGGTGATATTTTTTTCGAGTCCATAGATCTTTGCAAGTTTCTCATTCAAGAAGGTGTAATCGCTGTTGATAAAATTCATGATGCTATGGTTACTCCGGACAATGCTATCGAATAGCAGCCAGACTTCATCGTACATCGCTGATCGCACTTCGGGAGTCATCCCAGGAAACTTGGCAGGGTCGAACCGTTTGTCCTTCAACCCTTTGACGCCGAGCCATTGCGAGCCAAAGCCTTCAAAAAGAGCTTTCGACCGTGGATCAAGGAGCATCCGTTTCACTTGAGCCCGCAGTGTTTCTGGTTCCTGCAGTTTTCCAAGATCCGCAAGGCCAGACAGTTCAGCATCCGGCATAGTCGACCAAAGAAAATACGACAATCTTGAAGCGAGGTGATGATCATCGAGCGCAACGATGGTCTGATTTTCTGGCGGTTCCTTCGCGGGCGTGATGAAGAGAAACTGCGGAGAGATTAGCACAGCCTTCAGCATCATGCGCAACGATGCCTGGTAATCGAGTTTATTGTCACGAGAAAGGTCAAAGACACGCAACAACACAGCAATTTCTTCATCCGTCGCAGGTCGACGATAAGCGCTTCGTGTAAGCGAATGTGCCACCTTTTTCGCTGCATTGCGCCAATCGCTTTCAGACGAAGGCGTTGTTCCAAAAAGAAGTTTCTGTTTATTGGTAGCCGGCCCATCCTTCATACCGAGCGACAGATTCAATGCCTCATTAGCGATCACCAGATACTGTTCGGTCTGCAGAGGGGAAAGTGTGTTCAGATATCCTTCGCCAGGCACTTCATCAGGTAGATCCTTGGCGACTGATGGATCGATGCCCAGAAGGTCATGCAGGGTGTTGCCATATTCCACCTTGTTCAGTCTGCGGATGACAAAAAGCCCTGGGTCTTTGGGATTGAGGTATTTGACCTGCGGAATCCACTCGAAGAATTTCCTTCGTTCCTCGTCCGTCGGTTGCTTCTTGGCATCAGCCGGCGGCATGGAATGTTCTTTCACATTTGAAAGAGCCACTTGCCATTGTTTGCGGAATTCACCAGCCCCTGGGCGCTTCAATACATTTGCGAAGGAGACATCGCCTTTCTTAACCTTGGCATTTTTGCCATGGCACTCGATGCAATAGTTGGTCAGAAATGGGGTGACATCATTGCGAAATGTTTTAAGAATTTCTGCGCGCTTCTTTTCGGACACATCCTCTTCTACAGCGATGACAGGCGATGCAAATGCTATGAATATCCCTAGCAGGGTCGGGACAAGAAACAAACGATTTGGAATGTAGCTTTTTGAGATCACGCTATTTTTCGCTGTGCTGGAGTGCAGTATTAGGCAAGTAAGTTACACAAGTATATCATGTCTTTTAAAATAGTTCAACCAAAGGGGCATGAAATGCTTGAGAAAACCCCGGGCAGGCAGATTAAAGGTATCTTATCAGTCACAGCAAACGGCATCCGCCAAAGTTAGCTTACAAAAACGCCATTTTGGAAGCCTGCTGAATTGCCGGTGAAGATGGAATCCAGCAGCGTGGTATCAAAATCAAAGATTTTAACATTTGGGTTTTGGCCAATATTGTTGCCTGCCCCGGTGATGATGTTTTGTTTTCCTGTGTCATAATAATCTGTAGCACCAACACGAACAGCACCATTATAACCCTGTTGATAAGGCGAAAAGGATCCCAGCATCTGGAAATTTTGTCCATCAAAGAGATTAACTTTAGCATCGCCACCCTGCCCGGTTCCGGTGATGATTTCTGCACGGTGATCGCCAGTTAGATCGCCAGCAGCAACAAAGATGCCGCCCGAGAAATGGATATCATAAGCAAAGAAGGAATGGGTGAGAGAGAAACTGCCGCTGGAATAAACATTGACTTGCGGAGCGCCACCAATTCCCGCTCCGGTAATAATTTCGCTAACGCCATCGCCATTAAGGTCGCCTGTAGCAACAGAAACGCCACCAAGAAAAGTAGGTGCATAAGCAAAGAAACTGGCCTTTGAAGTTGGGGAATTATGCGAAAGAGAAACCCCATCCCAGACAATAACATGTGGCCCACCGGTGGCACCAGCACCAGTGACCAAATCTGGAACACCATCGCCAGTGACATCGCCGGAAGCAACAAATACGCCTCCTGAAAAAGAAGTGCTGTAGGCAAAGAAATCAAGGAGGATATTTCCATTGGCGCCACTGAAGATCGAAACGCGAGGCCCGCCCCCAGAGCCAGCAGCAGCAACAATATCATTAACGCCATCACCATCAAAATCGGAGTTGGAGGAAACTCTGATTTCCCCAAAAAAGCCTTTGAAAGGTGTGATGGTTGTGGAAATTAAATTGTCTGCCGAATAAAGTTTGAAACCAGAACCGTTGGAGGTGGCTATGGTTCCCACGGTAATGAATTGAGTATTTGATCTGGTAAGGGTGATATCGTTGCCATCGCCGCCATCGTATTTCAACAGGTAGCTTGTACCTTGTATTGTGATGATCTGGTTGTTTGCAATCCCCTTGAAGGTTCCCGAAACAGGATCAACACCATCGTTATTGACTAATATCAATTCTTCGCCTGTTTTCAGATTAAAGCTTCCAGAAAGATTAAGTGCTGCATCACCAATGGTAACAGTACCATGGGTGGTGATTTGATCATACCCTGCCCCAGGTGATGTACCACGGATAGATATGTTAAGCGCAGAAGGGCCCAAAAGAGAAATATCGTTGGATAGCAAAAATGAAGGGCTGACCGAACCATTTTTCGCTTCCAACTTTCCAATGGTAGCACTGCCCGAAAGTGTACCGCCATCCACAATAAAGTCGCTTGCCTGATTTGCGTTTAAAATGAGGGATCCGCCCAGAACGAAAGTTTTTCCACTGTAGGTATTTGCACTTAGGAAAGTGGTGGACCCGGAACCCGTGCGTGTGAAATTCCCAGTCCCGGATAAGGTGCCGGAATAATTGTCTACAGTAGAACCAGAAATTGCGATACTTCCCGAGCCCAAGGTGATGTTCGAACTTCCAATAAGCGAGGCAATAGTTTCAGTCTTATTGTTTAAATCCCAAGTGCCACCATTCAAATTGATGGAGCTATTGTCGTGGATGATTTCACTTCCCAAGGAAATAAAATTCCCACCTTCAAGATTGATGGTTCCAACACCTGCGTTAAGGCTTGCAATTTGAATGGCGTTGGTTAACGCCTTCAGGAAGATGTTTCCATTACCCGTGCTAATTGCATTTAGACCTGCGGTATTAAGAATCGAAATGGGTTGGCTCACGGTGCCTATTGCAGAACCTGTCAAATTCAAAGCTGCTGAATTTGAGATGGTGCCCGAGGATGAAGATGTAAGAGCGCCTTGTGCCGAGATTGAAATTGCATCATCAGCCAGAATGGTGCCCAATTGCAAGGCATTGACATCAGCCAATTGTACTGCGAACGAACCAGAATTATTAATTGAAACAGTGCCGGTGAAATCATTTGCGCTGTTTAATAAAGTCAAAGGAGCAGCGCCTGCATTAAATGTTGCTGGCCCAGCGGCTGCTTCCTGGATGATTGGGCCGGTCTGCGAAATACCTACCGCATTAATGTTTAAGGTTCCGGAGCCTACATTGGAAGATGCAATAATAATTGCGTTGGCATCGTTGATGGAAACATTGTTTGCGCCCGTGTTTTTAAGAGTAACTGCACCAACAAAATCATTGCTGCCAGATTCGAGAACAATGCTTGTGCCTGCATTAAATGAGGATGCGCCATTCACGCTAAGGGATGAACCTGCTTGTTGGATAATTGCACCTGTTGAAATAATACTGAGTTTTCCAGGTGCAGTGATCGATGGGAGATTTAAATTGCCTGTCTGCCCAATGATGATGTCGCCTGTGGTACTGGAAACACTTGCCAGAATTGTAGTCAGGGTATTGATTGAAATCCCGTTGGAAGCTGCAAGTGTAAGATTATTTGCAACAACTATCCCTGTTCCGCTAATGCCTCCAGAAGAGTTAAGGGTTGCAATACCAGTGGTTTCAATCTTAGCAGTATTCCCAAGATAAATGCCATTTGCAGAGAAAGCGATTTGTCCGCCAGTTCCAGCCGTGGTAACTAAAGTTGTTTGATCCATGCCGATGCCATAACTGGTGGCGCCTGTGGTCTTATTTCCTGTAATAGTAATTCCACCGTATCCCGCTTGTACAAGATTAGAAACGCCAATAAGAATACCGTGGTTGTAATTGCCACCGCTATTCAAACCACCATGTCCAGTGATGGAAAGTGCGCCGCTGCCCGAAGATTTAATGGATGAAGATTCAGTAAGAAAAATTCCAAGGTTGAAACCGATCGTGGATAAACTGCTACCGCCACCAGTACCTGTTACAGAAACATTACCGTTGATCCCCGAAGTAATGATCGCGGTGGAGCTTACTTTTACACCGTAATTATAATCACCTGCGCCTGAACCCCCACCCGTACCAGTAACAGATACATTTCCACCAGAAGAGGAAATTTTTGCAGAGGCAGATGAAATCAAAATCCCATAGTTATTACCACCCGTGTCGTTTAGGCCTGCCTGGCCAGAAACGGTAACATTGCCCGAGCCGCCAGCAAGAATTGTGCCCCCATTTGCTACAAGGATTCCATGATTATAACCACCAATTCCCGAGCCACCGCCAGTACCAGTTACGGTAACTGCGCCACCCGAAGAGGTGATAAGCGAGCCAGCCCCATCAACCCTAAGGCCCATATTGCCCCCGCCTAAAACATTTGCGCTCCCAACACCAGTTACGCTTACTAGGCCAATACCCCCAGCCGAGACAACAGCGCCCGAAGTAACAACCAAACCAAAGTTTCCAGCGCTAGTTGCTGTTCCACCACCTGTGCCCAGCAAGGTTACATTACCACCCGAGGAATTAATTTCGGTGCCTGTGCCATCAACCCATAATCCAAAATTGTAATCGCCCGATGCGATGTTACTTCCGGTGCCAGTGATCGAGACAGATCCAAAAGTAGAACCATCATCCCCTGCAAAGATTTTTGCACCATCATCGATTGCAACACCGTGAAGATTGTTTGTACTTCCAGATCCAGATCCTTCAATTAATATATTTCCACCCAGAGTGCTGATTTTTGCATTCGAACTAGTGATAATAATTCCTGCTTCATCAATTAAAGATGACCCGGTGTTTTTCAGGAAAATATTACCTGTAGTGGTTGCAAGTTTGGCAGAAACATTCAGCTTTTGCGAAGTTTCGATGCTGATATCGGAAGTCGCTGAAGAAATGTCTTGATTGATTTCAATGGATTCTACTCCCTGACTTGAAAAGCCCCCAGAAAGAGTAAAACCTGAAGACCCCGTAAATTTTGCAGATTGAGCAGAACCACCTCCGCTATCTTGAACTGTGATTTGGTTTACATCATTGATTGCGAATGAAAGCTGAGAACCGTTTGCATCGCCAGAAATATCAATGGTAGTACCATTGTTGGTAACTATCACAGATTCACTGGTGGAATCTGAATTAGTGAAATCCAAGGTAAGAACACCCGAGGCAAAAGTAATATTTGCCGGGGTTGTACGATCTTCAAGAAATTCAATTTTAGGAAAAGAGTTTGAAGAAGAAGAGGCTTTGCGTGGGTTTTTAATGGTCTTTGAATTCGAAGTTGCAAACCATTTGGATAAAAAATGAAACATAGTAAATCCCCAAGGCATAGCCGTAATTTAAAAAACCAAACCATTTGCAGGCCTTAGGAAAGGCACACATCAGTATCTATCGGCAAAAAAAAGGTTTAATTTGATTACAAAGGTGAAAGATTCGTTATATTTAGCAAAAAAGGCAAATCAGAAACAATCGGCAAAAGCGTTTTTTTTTGCCCTGAACCCCTATATCTCCAAATTGAATTCCATACTTTCGAACTGAAAGCCAATTAATGAAGTTTAAAATTTGCATTCAAAGGAATCAAAAATGGGAAAGGAAATATTCAGTATCTATAGTAAGAAAAGGAATAATTTTTTTGATTTCACTAATAATTTCAACAAAGTTGGTGGGTTCAATCAATCCACTCATTGTGTAAAAATCCAAAATATCCAAAGTCATTTTTGCAATTAAATGTTCATCTTTGCGAAATTTGGAAAGAGAAATGCGTAAATCTTTATAAAGATTTTTAGTCACGATCTTGGATGCAATCAGTTTCGAGCAAAAAGCTTGAATTTCCAAAACCATTTGGGAATCCAACACCTCCGGCGCATGTGGCACTTTTATCGGATGAAAATGAAAGTACCCATTATTATCATGATGAAAATCTAGGAGTTTTAATTCTTCAATGATAATGGAGCAAAAGTCGCCGCAAGATTCAAATCTTTCATCAGGGTTCAAGGAAAGGGCTTTTATCACCGCATCTGAAATAGTCAAAGGTATTTTTTCGACATGCTTGTTTAGCGGAATCACTGATTGCTTTGCAATTTCCAGAAAAATTGATACAGGATTTTTCCCATTAAAAGGAAGCTTTCCTGAAATGCATTCATAGAGGATCACAGCTAATGCGAATTGATCTATTTTGCCAGTAGTAGTTTCACCCAAATGTTGCTCTGGGGCCATATATTGAGGACTGCCAATAAAAGAACCTCCTACCGAGTTGCTTGAATTTTCAGGTTCTAGCGAGAGGTTTTTTGAGACACCAAAGTCAGTCAGATAGGGGTTGTAATTTGAATCAAACAAAATATTTTCGGGTTTAACATCGCGATGAAACCAATTATTTGAATGAATAAAATCTAGTGCGGATGAAATCTGAGGCAACCAATGAAAAAAATTCCCCAAAGAATAGGCCTTGTTAAGTAACTGGGCCTTTTCCATTTTCGACCTTAATGTCCCATCATTGATATAACGTAAAACGAGGAAGGGATATTTATCAAAAAAGCCTGCATCCATAATTGG
>CALARU010000238.1 GCA_937888715.1 uncultured Planctomycetaceae bacterium
AAAAAAAAGAAAAAGGTGGAGGGCCAGCACCAGCGGATTGACATCCGCCGCTCAATAAGACAAAAGTTGCAACGCAGTTGGATTGGAAAATATAAGTGCGAAATGTACAGCAATCATTCGCGGCCGAAGGCAGATTCTTCCATAGGTATGGTGATAAAGGGCCAACTAGCTGGATAATACCGGACTATCTTCGTTGGGCGAAAGCCATCAAGAAGCATGCCGCATTCAAGTTGAATTTGCACGCCGCTGCATCCAGGAACTACCGGCACTTTATTGAATTTCAGAATGTTGCCGCCTTTGCGATCATTTGTTGGGTCGTAGGTCATTAATGATTCCCGAGCAACAGCGATCGTACCTTTCGGTGCAAGATCATCCTTGGCACCCCCCTTACCGAATAGGGCGGCTGGCCAGCCGAGTGGTTCTGGATTGATCTTCGTTAAATCGTTGAATAGGGTGGGATCAACACCATCGAAAAATGTGAAGGTGACAAGTTGTTTCTTATCATCAACAGCATCCACCCAAGCTGGTAATCCGCGTTCCTTAATATGCTGACGATGACTATCCATCTGATAATTAGTTACCAACTTTCGGCTAACATCATCGAGATAGATTTCGGTGATTCGGCCTGGCCCATACTGGCCAACCCAGGTGAGATTGAACTGCACCAACTGATCCTTCGCTAATGATTCGAGCGTTCCAAGCCCCCGCTCTTGGTAGACTCGGGTGCGACCGAAAAGATCGAACGACTTCGACTCGCCTATTGGTTTCCCATCTTGCATAAGTGTGGCGAGAAGTTTCTTTTTTTCGAGGTTCACACTGTCAATTTTCCAGACCTGCTTCTGCCTCATGCGATAACTGAAATCATCTTCCACGCGGATGCAACGGCGAAACGCAGATTCTGGTGAAATGCGATCATGGAACACCGCGATAGGGGGACGTTCATCGGCTTCACCCTTTAGAAAGCACCATGTATGAAGATGAGTGCCCAAAGGGATATCGCACAATGCGGCCGGCGCACCGTGATAATAAATCGCGCCATAAGGCAGCATATCTAAGGGCAATGGCAGATCCCATACACCGCGATCTTGCGAATCATTGCGATCAACACGAATCACCAACTGTCGTTCTGGGTGATCAATCTTTATGAGTTCACCTTGGATGTAGTGCGCGGAACCTTCCGGAGGAAACTGGCCACTAACGAGCTTGAGCCAAGGCAATTTTTTATCCGTACCGTCATCGGTTCTATATTGTGGTTCTGCAGCCATGGCGGTCATCAATGAACTGCTAACTGCAACTGTAATTGTAATTAGCAATGTGAGTAAATTTCGCATGGTCTAAGCCACCACTTCCGAAAGAACGCCTGTGCTGTCTTGGAACTTTTCCGATTTCACGCCACATCGTTGCAAGATAGTCAGCAGCAAATTGCTCAACCGTGCTTTGTCGTCCACGGGACGGCCGCATATTTTGTAATGTTCATTAGCTTCTGCGACATTATATTTACCAATCTTCGGCAGGTTGAAATCGATGTGCTTACCATGCTTCACGCCGAGTTTTTTGCCCCCTGCATAAAGAATCGGCAGGTTCGCATTCCCATGGCTATGGCCATACGACATACCGCTGCCCCAAAGCACTTGTGTAGTATCCAACAGGTTGCCATCTTCTGCTTGATGCGCTTTTAATTGGTCGAGAAAGTAGCTTAACTGTTCGACATGGAATGTATCGGTTTGAGTGAGGCGGCGAAGTTGCTCTGGGTCGCCATTATGGTGCGAAAGTCCGTGACGGGTTTGCGAGATGCCGATATCAGGAATGGCCCCGCCGTTGGCTTCGCTGCCAATCATGCAAGTGATCACGCGAGTGGTATCGGTACGAAGCGCAAGCACCATCAAGTCATAGAACACGCGGTGATATTCGCGGACCTGATCATGATTCATCTGACGGGTAAATCGCCCTGATACGGAATTATCGAGCTTAGGTCGTGGCACATCGAGCCAAGTTTCAGCTTTTTTGGTTCGCAGTTCAACCTGGCGTACCGCAGTTAGGTACTCATCCAACTTATTACGATCTTCCGTTCCAAGATTGCTGTTAACGCTTTGGGCATCATTGAGAACAGCATCGAGAATACTGCCGCGCTGATTCAAGCGACGGCGAACCGCGTTCTTCCCGCCAGGTTGCTCACCAAACATACGCTCAAAAATCGTTTTCACATTACGCTCGGATGGAATTTGAATTCCATCGCGGGACCATGCCAACGAAAATCCGTCAATGGCCATTTCGAGAGATGGGAAGCGGGTGGATTCGCCTTGCACCTCTGCAATCAATTGGTCTGCGGAAACGGTATTTCGAAACGCTCCGCCATTGCTGGGAACATTCGCACCTGTCAGCCAAACCTGATCGCAATTGTGAGCCTTGCCAATGACCAATGGATGGTGCAGCCCGCTGATGGGGGTGACTTCGTTGCGGTGACGCTCCAAAGATTTTAGCGGAGTCGTAAGTTCATAATCGGCGCCCGCCTTTTCGATCTGCCAACTCAGTGTATTGACACCATTGGGAATATAAAGAAAGACGCTACGTTTCGGTGGCGTCGACTTGGGAAGTTCTGAAGCACCATGACTAGGCAAACGCATGCAATCCAACATTGGTAAGGCGATGCTAGCGCCTATACCACGCAGGAGATGACGGCGACTAAGGAGCCATTTATTGGTTAGAATGTTCATGTCATTTCCTGTTGGTTAACGATGTTGAAATAGATCCGAGAGCACAAACGCCTCGAGAATGTCTGCGACACGGTAATCTTTTTCGCGACTTTTGCGCGCGATTTCTTTTAATTTGTCTCGATCATCAAATGTTATCGTTCTGCGTAATCCATAGATTGCTAACTTTTCAATGAATGTTTGATTGAACGCATCGATATCTGCCATCAATAGCTGCTTAAACTCTTTGGCGTTGGCAAAGGTTCGCCCATCGGGCAATACGCCTGCTGCATTCACGGGAGGATCATCTCCGGTTCCTTCTACTTTTTCGTGAGTGCGCCATTCACCGATGGCATTGTAATTATCGAAGGCCATACCCAGCGGATCAATGTTCCTATGGCATGAAGCACACCTAGCATCATGAACATGGGCAGCTAGCTTCATGCGAATTGTTGCTTTCGCAGCGGTGAGCGGGTTCGGCTGAATAGGATCAACATTCGCTGGTGGTGGTGGTGGCGATTTACCAAGAATCGATTCTGATAACCAAACACCGCGATGAACCGGGCGATGCCGCGTGCCGTCCGAGGTAAGCGAAAGGATCGATGCTTGGGTGAGTAATCCACCGCGTTTATCTTCAGGTTTTAGCGAAACTCGCTGGAAGTCATCTGTAGAGACAGGAGGCAGACCATAGAACTCAGCGAGGCGAGGATTCACCATCGTCCAGTCGGAGTCGATAAATTCACGCAGAGTTAAACGCTGCTTCAACACCTGACTAAAAAATGCGAGTGGTTCTTCGATGATACTTTTTTCGAGATGGCGATCGTAATTGGGATAGATTTTTTTATCGGGTGCGAACATTCCAACTTTGCGCAATCGCAACCATTGCGTCGGGAACGATTTCGTAAAGCGTTGCGATCTAGGATCGGCCAACAATCGTGCCAGTTGTTTTTGTAATTCATCCTTATTATGCAACTTGCCTTCTTGCGCTGCTTTCAACAGTTCATCATCTGGCATGGTGCTCCACACGAGATAGGACAATCGCGATGCGAGTTCCCAGTCGTTCAAGGTATGCCGTTCTGCGCTCTGATCGCCTTCTGCCATAAAAAGAAAACTCTTAGAGCAGAGGATTGCAGTCATCGCTGATTTAGTAGAATCGACAAACTTTGCCCCCGCAGCGATTTCTCCCTCCACAATCTTCATGTAGGTTTGTAATTCGCCCTCTTTTAGAGGTCTTCGAAACGCTCGTTTTGCCATGGCCTCGAGCCCAGCACGAGCTTGATCCATGTTTCCCGGCGTCTTCGCCATGTAGTCATCGCGCCGATGTTGCTCTTCCTCGGTCACGATGGGGCCCCGCATAGAAATCGAATCTAAGATAAGAATGGGAACCCGCGGCAGGCCTTGTTGATCAACAATCTTCATCTGCCAGGGTGCGAGTGGATCAGCAGTAGTGAGAAACGGAATCCTACTATCCGAGTTATTTCGAGGATGTCGTGGCCCCGCAGCGATGTTGATTACATGAATTTCAGGTTGGCGCACGAGATGGGTTCGAAAGGTGACGGTAGTCGGCTTATCTTCAGGGGCTATGATATCCCGTTCAAACAGGATCCGATCGAGCTTGTGTTCGTACACCTGCATGCGAGGAGGCCTTTGATCTTCTGGTTTTAATCCGACGACCGTATAGCTGATTTCATAAATACCAGCTCCGGGGAATGCGCGATCAGGGGAACCATGGAAGGGGCTCGAGGCACGAAAAAGTTCACCAGCAGTGGTAAGAGGAAAACGTACCTTATCGAGCAAGCCAGCTTTTTCTAGACGCTCGTAGTGAGGCTGCTTGACCCGAACGGTGGCAGCTCGAGTGCTCAAGTCGCGATACGGAACCTTCTTATCAGGATAGGCTTCAGCAAGCACTGCTTCCGCAGCTGTCATGTATTTTTCAATGTGCGTTGGAGAAAGAGTGAGGACGGAACCTAATCGTTCGAAACCATTCCATTCTGGGTCTTCGAGTAAACCGCCAGGATCGGCTGCATCATACTCAACGCCAATCAGATCTCGCACGGAGTTGACATACTCTTCGCGCGTTAGGCGGTGATACGAAACGCGAGCCCGTTTAGCCAAGCGAGCGGCTTCGCCCTCTTTAAGGCTTGCTGCAAGCCACTGAATGACCTTTGCGCTTTCGTCTGCCGTTGGGCGCTTCTTAACCTCTTTGGGCGGCATCTCGCCCGAACTGATACGTTCTATAATTTCGGCCCAATGTGAAGCGTCTTTCATCCCTACTTCGGGTGATAAACGGTCAATCCGAAAATCCCCCTCTTGCTTCTGTGCGCCGTGGCAACGAAGGCAATGCGTTTTAAGATAGGGTTGAAGATCCTTATCAAAAGAGGATTGAGCAGAGGCAATCCCCGAGGTAAGGAGCAAACACATTAGTATTAAGACTATAAAGCGGTTAATCATGTTGGTAGCTACGGAAACACAAGGGATGAATTAGCAGACTGTATATGGTATCCCGAAACAAATCGAAGCCATTGCAGGGATGATCCGATCCATGATTATAACTAATGTCTTGTAAACCACAAACTCAATTTGAAGCCTTTAGCTGATTGGAGTCTAAATAGTGAGGAATGATAAAACAAAAAAGCCTGAAGGAGTTTATCCCTCAGGCTTTCGTTGATCATTACCGACAAAAACACATTACACCTTGATGATATCCTTAACGGTCATGCCGGAAGGAATCATAGGCAACACATGTTCCTGATGAGGAGTCATCACATCGAGGAGGTAAGGGCCTTTCGATTCAATCATTTCGATAAGGGCTTCATCAAGATCTTTTGGATCGGTGATGCGCCTGGTACCTACTCGGAAACCCTTGGCAATGGTTACAAAGTCAGGGTAGGGGGGTTGATCAAACCCAGCGCCCAAATAAGTATGGCCACGATTACTTTCGAAGAAGCGATCTTCCCACTGAACCACCATGCCGAGGTGCTGATTGTTGAGCAGCAACACTTTGACAGGAAGCTTTTCGGTAAAGCAAGTTGCAAGTTCCTGAACATTCATGAGGAAACTGCCGTCGCCATCAATATCGATAACGGTCTTAAGAGGATTGGCAGCCTGCGCACCCATAGCAGAAGGCAAACCGAAGCCCATAGAGCCTAGGCCGCCACTGGTAATCCAGGTTCGAGGAGAATTAAACTTGAAGAACTGGGCAGCAAACATCTGATGCTGGCCAACACCCGTGGTGACGATCGTATCATCAAGCATGTTGCGTTCTTTAAGAAGTTCCCACATGCGCTTGATTGCCATCTGAGGAATGATCGCATCTTCGCGAGCTTCACAACGGAGTGGCTCGGTTGCACGCCAGTGTTCAACCTGCTTGATCCATTCCTGATGGCCTGCGGTAAGCGATGGAGAACCCTTGGGGCGGGCATCGATCATGCGAACAAGATCTTGCAACGCCAGACAGATGTCGCCATGAATTGGCAAATCGGCCTTCTTGATTTTGTTAAGCTCAGAAGGGTCGATGTCCAAATGAACAATTTTGCCATGCTTGGCGAATTCACTTACTTTGCCCGTAACACGGTCATCAAAGCGAACGCCAAAGGCGAGAAGAAGATCAGCTTCGTTAATAGCATAATTGCTGTAAACGGTGCCATGCATGCCAAGCATGTCAAGGCTAAGGAAATGCTCCGCAGGGAAGCCACCAAGGCCGAGGAGAGTCATGGCAACAGGAATACCAGTTTTCTCAGCAAAGGCTTTAAGGTGTTGTGCAGCATTGCTACTGATAATCCCACCGCCCGCGTAGATGATTGGTTTTTTGCTGGCACGCAGCATCTCGAGAAGTTTTTCAAGTTCTTCACGAGTGGCTCTGCGATCGGGTGCATAACCCCCCAAGTTCATAGGGGGATCGTAGTCTGCAACAATTTTGCGCATTTGCACATCTTTAGGCACATCAACAATAATGGGGCCAGGCCTACCTGAAGTCGCAATGTAAAAAGCTTCCTTCATGACCCGGGTAATATCTTCGGTGCGCAAGATCAAATAATGATGCTTGGTAACAGCCCTGCAAACTTCAACGATCGGGGTTTCTTGGAATGCATCGGTGCCAATAACTGGAGTGCTAACTTGGCCAGTAATGCACATGATGGGGCAGGAATCCATTTTGGCATCAGCGAGGGAGGTGACAAAATTAGTTGCGCCTGGTCCGCTGGTGGACATACAAACGCCAACTTTGCCAGTGGTACGAGCATAGCCTTCAGCAGCAAATGCGCCACCTTGTTCATGCCTAGGAAGAATGGTACGAAGCTTATCCGAGACTCGGGTAAGAGCTTGATGCAGGGGCATGCTAGCACCGCCTGGGTAGGCGAAAATAACATCTACGCCATGATTGATTAAACACTGAACAAGAATTTCAGCGCCTGATTGAAGATGGCCTTGGCCTTTATGCTCACTCATATCCAAATCCCTCCTGAAGGGGTAATAAAACCGTTAGGTCATTTAACTATAGCGATTTTCAAGCGTTATAAAAGGGGAAGTGAGAGTGTTCCCCGAATAATCATGCCTACATTAGTAGTATATCCGGACTATGAACCTTTTTGCCACAAAACAAGCATAAAATTGGCAAGGAAAGAGGCAAATCAAACAAATTCGACTAAAACAGGGTGCGGAATAACCCCTGCTTTATGCCCCTCATTTAAGAGCAACTGAACTGCTTTACGCCCTTTTTCACCATAATCCACTGTCCAATCGTTCACATACATGCCCACAAACTTGTCTGCCAACCCGGTATCAAGATCTCTGCCATACTGCAAAGCATAGGCAAGGGCCTCTTTGCGATGATCAAGCCCGTAGTGAATACTTTCGCGAATAAGCCTGCTAGCTTCAGAGATAATGTCTGCACCTAAATCTTTACGCACGACATTTCCACCCAAAGGAAGAGGCAGACCTGTTTTTTCATACCACCAGACGCCCAAGTCAACAACCAACTTCAAACCTTGATTCTGGAACGTCAGCTGGCCTTCATGAATAATAAGACCCGCATCTACTTTCCCTTGCTCTACCGCATTTAGAATTTCATCAAACGGAACGACTTCGTATTGAAACTTACTACCTAAAAGTAAACTCAGGGAAAGAAATGCTGTTGTAAGTGTGCCAGGCACCGCAATACGCAGGTTCTTGAGTTCATCAATGGTGTAAGCTTTTTTCGCAACCACCATCGGGCCATAGCGATCGCCCATGCTGCAACCCGAAGATAGCAACGCATACTTATCCGACAAATAAGCGAAGGCATGCAAACTGATTGCAGAAATATCGAGTTCTTGCTTTAGGCATCTGCGGTTGAGGGTTTCGATATCCTGAAGCTCATGAGCAAAAGCGAGATTCCCGGTGGGTATCTTATTATGCGCAAGGGCATAAAACATAAAGGCATCATCAGGGTCTGGGCTATGGCCAACAGAAAGAGTTCGTATAGTCATTAATAAATCTCATGAAGTTAGGTACACCTTTAGAATATAACCGAGCATATAGGCTGACCATAACTTTAATCAGGTTGATTAGCGGGGCCAATCTTCCCAGCCCTTTTAATGATGGGGCCATTTTCCACCCTGCGAAGTGCAACACGCGTATTATCATCCGTGGTGATTCCCAAGAACATGAAGCACATCTCATCGGTGGTCTGCTCGCCAAACTTAACCCACTTGGGCGGGGTGCTAGGGTTGTGGGGATTGTTGTTCGTATTATCAAAGATAGCTTCGATCTCAATTTTGGTGCCTTCTTTTAGCCTCATTGGTTCCTTGAGAAAATAAATCTCCTGCCAGTTGTAGTCCCAATCATCGATACGAATTGCTTCAAAAGTTTTTCCTCCGGGCTGAGTTATGTTCATGACAAATTTCTTACCGATAAGGTGCATATGAGGATCGACAGAATGCATTAATACTTCTTGGGCAAGCCAGACGGTATTGCGAACGATAAAGTCAGGTTTGTTGGCTGGGATGACAAGGAACTGCCCGGGAATCACAAGTGGCTGCACATAACGCTTTGCAGGTTTCTTAGCAAAGTAAAGCCCAACGCGAGAACGATCTTTTTCTTCCTTGCCTGTACGATGGTAATGAATCTGAACAACAAAATCAGAACCTTTGGGAAGGAAGTAACCAATGCCCTCGGGAAGAAACTTAGGAGAAATGCCGGGCGCCCAGCCACCCATTTCGCCCGAAGGAGGAAACCCAACACCCATCGCAGAAGTATAACCCGGGCCATGATCCCCCTTGGTTTCTCCCACACCATTTTTTCCTTTCCAATTAGCTTCCATCTTGCTGGCGCGACCCTGAGTATCCAAATAATGAAGCGTATGATGCACCACCCTGCGATTGCCCGGCCTAAATTCGTAAGCTACCACGACTTTGTCTTCGGTAAGATTAGTAGGCAAAACCATGCAGCGGAAAAGATCTTTGCCTGTAGCTGCAAGCAACATCTCTTCAGGGGCTTCCAAAATCAAATCGGGCTCTCCCAATTGCCAACCTTCGGTAAACCGCTTGGGCAATGGTGCATTAGCAAAATCCCCTTCCGCACATCCCCCCTTCACCCAGTTGCGCAGCAGTGAAGTTTCTGCATCGCTCATTCTGCGTTCGCCCCGATAGTGCAACCCGCCACTAGGCAACCAAGGTGGCATCTGTTTTTTCTCTACCACTTCCACAAGAAGATCTTTCCAGCGCACCGCATCGTTAAAGCTGGTTAACGAAAAGGGGGCGACTTCTCCCGGACGATGGCAAGCTTGACATTTTTCCTGAATAATCGGGGCGATATCGCGATGATAAGTTACTTTACCCTCTGCAACCTTGGGCAAAGGCCTGCTAATAGGGCAACCCACCGCATCGGTTTTTTTAATCTCAGGTGCTTTGTTCGCAAGATAAGATTCAATCGCATCGATAAGATCTTTTTTCTTGGGCGCAACATTCCTGCGCAAGCGCTCGGTCCAAGAATCATCCACTCTTCCCGAGTAAACGACAGCCCCTTTTGAATCCAAAAGAAATACCTCGGGAGTAATCTTTGCGCCCAAGGCTTCCACTAATGCAAGCTTGGCATCATGAAGAACAGGAAACCCAATTTTATACTCGCGAGCTTCTTTCTTTAATGCATCGTCTTCATCCGAATTGGGAATCACCCCAATAAAATTAACACCCTTGGAACCATAGAGGGTTGCGAGTCGGGCTAGTTCTGTGCTGTATTCTGAACTTATCGGGCATTCAAATTGCATGAAAACAACGACCGTCGCCTTGCTGCCTGCGTGATCTACTAACTTTGCAGCCTTACCCTCTAGATTTTTGATCGAGACTTCAAGCGGGTTGGCCTGCATCATTGCAAAAGATAATAAACAAAGTGTTGTAATCGAATGCATAACGATTTTTCCTGTGTTTTAATGACTACAATTAATCAACACTAAATGAATGATTTTATTACTAAGCCATCTGACTTATCAAGGAGAAGTGGCAAGAGTTTCTGGCATTGGTTTAATTACCTCAAACTCCAACTTGACAGGTTCAGACTGAACCCCATCAGGCAGTTTTGAAAGGAAGACCTCTAGAAAAACTTTTTGCGTTCCTTCGGGTACTTTGCTGGTCTCGACCGAGGCCAGAAAGGGATCGTTTGAACCCGCTCAGCAATCCTTTAGAAAAGGTTGCCCCAAGGGTTCGCTTAACAAACCACCTGCATCTTGAAACCTTGCCAGAATGGTTATCTCAGGCAAAGATAATCCTTCCTGCATCATCAACCAGCGATCAACAGAATTGCGTTTCAAGTTCACCCGCAACAACACATGATGCGCATTACCTTCCACCCACGATTTCAATGCTGCAGGCTTCAATTCAAGGATATCGCCCTTGCGAACCCCACCACCGCCACATCCCGAAAGAAGTGCCAGGAAAACAATCAAAGGTATTGCCCTATAAAGTATTCGCATACCTTTATACCTTACAGTAATTACATCCATTTTGGAAGTAACCGTAGCCAGCATTGCTCAAAATTATCTGGGCTGATCAGTTTTTTTAAGAGGTTTACCAGCCAACTTTCTCGTGGGCTTTCCATCCATGATTGCAAAGTTGCCATTAACAAGAACATGGCTTACACCGGTGGCATACTGATGTGGCTTATCGTAGGTGGCTTTATCGCGAAAAGTATCAGGATTAAAAACTACAATGTCTGCAAAATACCCAACCTTCAAGTAGCCACGATCCTTAAGACCCATGATATCTGCAGGTAACCCAGTCGCAGAGCGGATTGCACTTTCGAGCGGAATAAGCTTTTCTTGAATAGAATAAAAACCAATCTTGCGGGGGAAGGTTCCATAATTACGAGGATGGGGAACGGAAGAAGTGTTGGGAACCGTTGCGCCACCATCGCTTGCGGTGGCAACAAAATCCTGCCTCATGAACAGGCGCATATCTTCCTCGCTCATGCCAAAGTGCACAATCTGAGCGCCTCCGTTTTTTTCGATTTCAATTACAATATCAAGGGGAGATTTGCCCGTTATTTTTGCCAACTCTGCGATGTTTTTGCCTGCGTATCTAGGCTTTGGTGCATAGTAGGCAATCCTCAAGTCAGCGCCCCCATTCTTCGACTCCAAAGAATTTGAAATCGCTTTTCTAAGCAATACCCCAAGCTCTGGGTCTTCAAATCTTTTCACCAACTCGGCTCGCTCGCCCTCACGAAAACGCGAAGGCACCACCGTTGCAGTAAGCGAGGTGCTGCTTGCAATATAGGGGTATTGATCTGCAGTAACTTTGATGCCGTTCTTTCTTGATTGCAATAACAGCGCAAGCACATCTCCAGACTTGCCCCAAACTGATCTGCCCGATACCTTGATATGCGAGATATGCACAGGCAGATTAGCTTCTTTCCCGATAGTTAAAGCCTCATTTATTGCGGGAAGAACTTCAGAACCTTCATCGCGAATATGGCTCGCATAAAAGCCACCATGGGAAGAAACAACTTTTGCTAGGGTGATTAATTCTGGAGTTTTTGCATAAGTACCCGGATTATAAATCAAACCAGTGGAAAGACCCCACGCACCATCCTTCATCGCCTTGGTTGCAAGATCCGACATTTTTTTCAACTCAACTTCAGTAGGCGCACGGTTTACATTTCCCATAACTGCTCTCCGAACATCGTTATGGGGAATTTGATGAGCAATATTACTGCCAACTTTTACTTTTGAAAGAGCTTTGTAATAAGCCTCGGTATCAACAGGCCCAGAGCCACAATTGCCCGTAACCACAGTGGTAACCCCCTGAAAAAGGTAGTTAAGATTAGCGTTGGTAGGCACTTTTTGAAGTGGGTAATCACTGTGGGTATGCAAATCAATAAACCCGGGCGCAATTATAAACTTTGAGACATCGAAAGTTTTTGTACCTGTTGGGACTGAAAAGGAGCCAATCGCAACAATGCGCTCACCTTTGACTGCAATATCTCCCAAAACTGCCATTTTTCCTGTTCCATCAAAAATTTGACCCCCTATAAGGACAAAATCTGCATCCAGAGGTTCTGCAGCAAGCAAAAGGAAGGCAAAAAGGGGTAGGAGCATAGAAAAATCCTTAAAACTAAGGGGCAAACAAGAGGAGGTTGAAGCAGTTTACCCTAGTAAACACGGGGTGCAAACGATAAAATACGAGGATTATTCTGGTTATTCGGGCTACGCGGGGGTTTAAAAAAGCTGTCCGGAAAAGTTACGCCAAATTGCCTATTTAATTCTTGACCAATGATCGTCCTGACTTTACTATGTTATCTAAATAACCCCTCCTCCGCCCAATCTCCGATAAGGAGACGATGTAAGGAGACATCGGTTGCCTTATCCGGCAGGCCTGTGTTGAAACTCAACGTCAGGAAAGTTTATCCGGGTAGGTTGTTTGGTCACTTGATGGAATGGGGAGGAGCGTGAGTTCAGTCTTTTGGCAGGCCCGCTGTGGGTTTGTTCTGAATCGGAAGAAGGGGTTAAAAGGTTCCTGGTTTTCATGGAGTATGTGAAATGTATAGTGTTGTATTGTTGGTTGCCCTTAGTGGCAGTGCTGATGTTGTTGAACTTGGCGGACACAAGAGCTGCAATGGTTGCAGCGGCGCCGTAGTTGTTGAAAAGTCCAGCTGTAATGGCTGCAAGGGCGGACACAAGTTGTTCGACCGTGCTCCTAAGAGCTGCAATGGCTGCAAGGGTGGAAACAAGTTGTTCGACCGCGCTCCTAAGAGCTGCAATGGTTGCAACGGTGGCGGACACAAGTTGTTCAACCGTGCTCCTAAGAGCTGCAATGGTTGCACCGGTGGAACTGCTGCACCCAAGGCAGAACCTAAGAAAGAAGATAAGAAAGAAGCCCCTAAGAAGGCTGCTTAATTAATCTTTTTCAAAGCACGATAAATTAATCTTTAAAGTGCAACTGAAAGAAGAGGAGCTTAACCGCTCCTCTTCTTTTTTTGTTGGCACTCATCCCCTTTTTACGGTCTTCTATTTGTATAGAGAGGGAAATTTTTAATGACGACGGACCTCAACAAAGATGGCAAGCGTATTCGTGCAATGTTTTCAGGCATTGCGCCTTGGTACGATTTCCTCAATCATTTTCTTAGCCTCAACATCGATCGCTACTGGCGTAATCGCATGACAAAATTGGTTCCCCCAGAGGGAAACGATCCAATTCTCGATGTTTGTACGGGTACGGGCGATCTTGCACTGGCTTATCACGCCGCTTCCAAAGGAAAAATCAAAATCGTAGGCAGCGACTTCTGCCTTCCCATGCTTGAATCTGCTTACAAAAAGAACAAAAAAAGGGGCTTGGGAATCTCCTTTCTCGAAGCAGATACACTCAACCTGCCTTTTTCGGAGAATCACTTCCAGCTGACAACCGTAGCCTTTGGCATAAGAAATGTCTCAGATACGGAAGCAGGAATTTTGGAAATGATACGGGTGACAAAACCAGGTGGCCGAGTTGCAATCCTCGAATTTTCCCGCCCCAAAGGCTGGTTCTTGGGTAACCTCTACCTTTTTTACTTCCAGCGCATGCTTCCCCTTCTAGGCCAGCTTTTTTCCAAAAGTAAGGATGATGCCTACCACTATTTACGCAATAGTGTGCTGCAATTCCCAGATGGTGAGCAATTTGCCCAAAAAATGCGCGATCAAGGATTACTACAAGTAACTTGGAAACCCTTCACTTTTGGCATCGCAACTCTTTATTGGGGAACCAAATCAACTCCAACCTAATAAATTAACCTAAGGTTCTTACTTGGGATCAGGAGTTATCGCATGACTGTTGCAGAAATGAAAAACAAAGATCATTTATTGGTTCGCGCTGCACGGGGCGAAGCAATCGAAAGAGTCCCTGTTTGGGCAATGCGACAAGCCGGGCGCTGGGATCCTGAGTTTCATAAAATCCGATCAGGACTTGGATTCTATGATTTTTCTGAAAATGTAGAGCTCGCAGCAAAAGCCTCAATCCTACCAGTAAGGTTTGGAGTTGATGCAGTGATTCTTTTTTACGATATCACCACGCTGCCTGTTTCCATGGGCCTGCCTTTTTCATTGCAACCCAATATCGGCCCGGTTCCCGCTTCCCCCGTTCGCACCCTCGAAGCAGTTTTAAAACTAAATCCCTATCCACAACCCGAAACCTATTCCCATGTAACCCGCATGCTAACCCAAGTCCAAAAAACCTTGGATAAACCCATGCCAATCCTAGCCTTCGCTGGTGCGCCCTTTACCGTGGCAACCTATTGCATAGGCACGGGCAAAGATATCAATGCAACACGAAAATTCATCCAAGAACAACCCATCATTTGGCATGAACTTCTTGAAAGGCTTACCTCTGCAACTATTGGTTTTTTAAAAACCATGATTGCACACGGAGCTTGTGCGTACCAACTTTTCGATTCTTGGGCCGGTATGTTGACCGAAAAGGAATACGATTTATGGGCCCAGCCTTTTCATCGCAGAATTCTTGCAGGTGCCACAGGTGCGCCAAGGATTCTTTTTGTCAAGGAATGCCCCTACCTTCATAAACAAGTTGAAACCGGCGCAGATATCATCAGCTTGGGTAAGCGCAACGATCTTAAAGAAGCCCGGGATAAATACCCCCACCTCGTTTTTCAGGGCAATGTGGATGAAAATATCCTGCGCACAGGAACACCTGCAGAGGTGAAAATTGCAGTAGAAGAATGTCTGCGAAAAGGTGGCGGCACCAGGCACATTTTAAATCTCAACCATGGAGTGGATCGCACCACGCCCGTTGCCAACTTCGAAACCTTCGTAAAAACCGCACACGAATTCAAAGGGTGATACTTCACCCTTTGCTTAAATCAATGTGCGGATTTTTTGTGCCAGTTCTTCCAGCTTCAATTCCCGGATCAGGAATTTCTTTTCCCGAGAGGTCTGGCCCGAGAGGATTTCAATCTGATTTCTTTTGATGCCTAATGTTTTCTTCAGCAATTCCATGATGGCATCATTGGCCTTACCATCTTCAGGCGCAGCTTGGACAGAAACTTTAAGCGCACCATCATGCACGCCATTGATACTATTTTTTCTTGCACCAGGCTGCGCCCTAATGAGAAGAACAATGCCATCGGGGTGCAGAGTTAACTTGGGCATGAAGTAAAAATCTGGATTATTTAATCCGCTTACCATCATTGGTGATGGTCGCAGGGCAGGTCAGGCCCACACTGAAATTACCGCTGGTAATGCGCTCGAGATCTGCAAGATTATCCATGGTGATGAATTTGGTCTGGTTAAAACTTCCAAGCATTTTTCCTGCCTTCTCAAACAATTCAGCATTATCAGGGTTCAAAAACTTGAATGAAGTATCATGCAGTTCTGTGATGATTTTTTTCAATTCAGGTTCAACCTTCTTTAGCTCATTAAAACTAGTGCGGGTTTCCACCAACAGTTGGAATGCATTTCGCACTTCAAGCCTGATCAAGTTCTTCGTGCTTTCCTCAACAGCAGCGCCCCGATCTGCAAAAGCCTGTGCCCTAGCAACACGATCATTCTTTTTACCTACAAGAGAGGAAGGCATTTCGATGGTAATAGCTTCAGGAGTGAAGTTATCGCCCCTGCCCTGCACGCCAATCGGAATGTAATGCAAATCGGAACCACTTGCAAAAGTTCTGAACTTAGGGTTAAACCTAGCAGATCTTTGGGCATTCACTTCCAATGCAAGAATTTGCGATGCCTTCGAAGATTTAATAACCTCTTCACGGACTTCAGCTGTTTTTTCAATGATCTCTTCAATAAATTCAGGGGTAAGCAAGCCTAAAAGACTATAAGAGGGGAATTCTGTTTCCATGGGTTCGATAAGGCCGATTTTATTTCTGCCACCCACTTCTTCTCTTAATAATGCCTTAGCTCTTTCATATCCCGTAACAGCTAATGCATTCTTGTGCTTAGCCTCAACATGGCCCAACTTTAGTTTTTGAAGTTTGAGTTCGTCTTCAGGAGTCTTTTTAAGAGCTAACTTTAATTCAAGCGCCTTCATGTTCTTGCCCAATATATCAAGCATTTGCTCGGTCAAATCCCGTTGCTGCTTCGAATAAATAACTAAATAGTAACCCCGCGCAACCCCGTAGGAGGTGTCCCTGATTTCCTGCCTCAACCCAGCATCGGCAACCTCTATCCCCAACTGGGACTGTTGTTTTCTGTATTTCATATCTGGCGAAAGCTTGGCGAATAAAGGAAGGTTTTGTACCCCACGTGCTCCCGCTTCCGAACCCCTCAAACTCGCTTCCGCAGCATGTATTCTTGGATGGTTTGCATTCATCAACTCCAGCGCTTCAGCCAAAGTGATTTTTTTCACCACCTCTTCACTTCTTGCAAATCCTGTAAGACCTGTAAACAATGTTGCTATTCCAATTACAGAAAAGAAACTAATACGATTAAATTTTAACATCATTTTGAACCTTAAAAGAGTTAGCGGTATCATTTAATAATCGACTTATTAAGATCACAACATCACGGCATCTACGCAAATATCGTAGACTCCCTCAGCTATCTATAGCATATATTATTGAAAGTGTCGAATATAACGATTAAAAAGATTGCAACGACCCCGCAGCTTAGGCAAATCTAGATTGGTTGCCCTACGATTTAATAGCCTGCAACTGTGCCAGGTGCGGTATGCAAAACAGGGTGGCCCATTACTTTTCTACACTCTTCCAGCATTTCTCTGGTTCTGCTAGCGCCCACCCTGCTGACTCCCAAAGCGCGCACTTCCAACATTTTTGCAAAGTCCCTCACGCCACCCGCTGCTTTAACCTGAACCGAAGGGGCAGCATGCTTACGCATCAAAATCAAATCTTCGATGGTTGCCCCGCCTGAACCATACCCCGTGGAGGTCTTCACCCAATCCGCCTTCAATTCACTGCAGATTTCGCAAAGCTTGATCTTATGCTCATCCTTCAAAAAACTGTTTTCAAAAATGACCTTCACCTTCTGCCCCGCCTTATGTGCAACATCGATCACCACCTTAATATCCTCGCGCACATAATCCCAGCGTTCGCTCAATACCTGGCTTATGTTCACCACCATGTCAAGTTCTTCGCACCCATCAGCGATGGCTCGTTCAGCTTCCATCTTTTTTATTGCAGTAGTGTTTGCACCATGGGGAAACCCAATGGTAGTACTGGCCCTGATCCCCGTGCCCTTGAGTAAATCCGCACACCTTCGCTGGTAATAAGGCATGATACAAATGCTTGCAACATCATAATCAATCGCAAGGGCAATCCCTGCTTCCAATTCCTGAACCGTGAGGGTCGGTGTTAAAAGAGAATGATCGATCATCTTTGAAATATCTTTATAAGTGTAGCTCATCAGTTCCAGCTCCTAAGTTTTTAAAATCCGCAAGTGCAATCGCACCCAGCAACCCTGCGCCCTCTCCCACCGATGATAATTCAATCCGAACATCATCCACCGGAAACATCCGCACCCTCTGTTTAACAACACTTCGCACAGGCGCAAGAAGCAAATCTCCCATTTTTGAAACCCCGCCTCCAAGCACCACTAATTCCGGATGCAACGAACTTATCATGTTGGCAACACCAATGCCAAGAAGACTTGCAATATGATATATTCCAGCGCTCACTGCTTCATCACCTTCCTTCGCAGCCTGTGCCATAGTTTCCGGAGAAACATTTCTAATATCATTGGCGCAAATACGAACCAACTTCGGAGCCTGCCCGCTTTTAAAAAGCCGAACACCCTCCGCTATAATTGCTGGCCCACTGCATAGCGCCTCTAAACAACCCTGGTTCCCACACCCGCAATAAGGCCCATTGGGAAGAATGGTTTGATGGCCTATTTCCCCTGCAGAACCCAAGGGGCCAAGAAGAAGTTTCCCGCCAATAACTATTCCCCCACCTATGCCAGTTCCCAGAGAAAAGAAAACCATGTTGGAAACATTTTTCCCGAGCCCGAATTTCATCTCGCCCAATGTTGCAGTACGAACATCATTCAAAATACGAACCGAGTACCCCAATGAATTTTCAAGTATTTCACGAACGCAAACGCCCCGCCATTGAGTATGCATGTTTGGTAGAAACAGAGTTTTGCCAAGTGCAGGATCAACCAAGCCGGGAATACCAATGCCAAGGGCGGTAGGTTTATAGCCAACTTCATCCGCCAGATTTTTTACAAGGGAAGCCATTCTGCTAAGAACATCTTCAGGCCCATTTTCTGAAAGTGTAAGAATGCTACGCTGGAGCAAAATATTGCCAGTGAGATCGCCCAGCCCCGCTGTAATTGTCGTGCCACCAAGATCAATCCCAGCAAGTATTTGATTCGCGGGCATTAAACTTTGCGCCTTGGAATGTAGTTACGCAAGAAGGTATGGCTTTGGGTAAGCGCAGCTCTACGCGACACCAAAGAACCTTCATAAGCCCTGTCTTCTACTTCAACACAAACAGGGCCATCATAGCCCGTGTCGCCCAGCACCGAGAAAAATTTTCCCCAGTTCACTTCGCCCATCCCGGGCAGTTTGGGCACATGGTATTCCTTCGGGTATGCAAGAATCCCCACCTCATCAATGCGATCTCTATCGATCCGCACATCCTTTGCATGCACATGAAAAATACGCTTGGAGAATTCATTGAGCGGCTTGAGGTAGTCCATCATCTGCCATGGAAAATGCGAAGGGTCAAAGTTTAAACCAAAGTTCGAATTCGGAATATCAGCAAACATCCTACGCCATATCGCAGGGGAAATCGCAAGGTTCTTACCACCAGGCCATTCATCCCGACCAAACGACATCGGACAGTTTTCAATACCGATGCGTACTCCCAATGATTCCGCAAACTCAACCAAAGGCCTCCACGTCGCTAGAAAACGAGGCCAGTTCTCTTCAATTGTTTTCGTGTAATCTCTTCCCACAAAAGTATTCATCTGGTTGATGCCCAAAAGCGCAGTTGCCTCGATTACTTTTTTAATATGAGTACAAGCATTGATTGCCTCGGCCTCGTCAGGAGATAGAGGATTGGGATAATAACCCAGCCCGCTAATTTTCACCTTATACTGCGAAACAAGAGCATTAACTTCATTCGCATTGTTCTTATCAAAGTCAGTCACATCAACATGGGTAATTCCCGCATAACGGCGTTCCGCCTTGCTCACAGGCCAGCACATCAACTCCACGCAATCATAACCTTCTTCGCTAGCGAGCTTGAAGACTTGCTCTAAAGATAACTCCGGAACGATTGCGCTGACAAATCCTAGTTGCATTGGTTTACTCTTTTACTTTAATCCAGCGTTGTTCACGATGGCTTTGAAGGATTGCTTCACACAAAACGATTTCACGATGCCCATCTGCAAAGGTAGGGTATTGCGCATCAGGGCCTGTTTTGCCAGATGCAATTGCATCATAAAAACCCCTGAAGCACATCTTGAAGGAATCATCATAGCCTTCATTATGCCCGCCCGGATAATCTGCAAACTTTCGCGCATCATTTCCAAGCAACGAAGGATCACGAAGCAAAATCTCATTCGCCTTGTCACGATTTCCGAACATGATTTCGTTAGGTTTTTCGCTATTCCAACTCACTGCTTGTTTCGAACCTGCAATTTCAAACCTCAGGCAATTCTTATGCCCTGCACTAACTTGCGAGACCCAAAGCAAGCCCTTCTTCCCACCCTTGAAACGCAAAAGAATGGATCCATAATCATCCGTGGTGATCGGAATATTCTCCGTATCAACAAAAGTTTGACCCTTACCCTGAAAGGTTGCGATCTCGCCCTTGGGCCGTTTACGAACGGGATGAACGGTTTGCAAATCCGCACAAACCGATTCCACCTCAAGCCCAGTAATGAAATAAATCAGATCGAGCCAATGGGTACCAATATCGGAAACCGCCCGAAGTTCGCCCCCTTCAGAATCAAGCACTCGCCAATTGTAATCCGTATCATGAAGGAGCCAATCCTGAGAATAACTTCCTGTGATATGAAAGATATCGCCTAGCTCTTTTTTGCGGATACGATCTTTAGCCTCGATGCAAAGAGGATAATAGCGGATGTTGTAATTCACCCCAGCAGCCTGCTTGGGATACTTCGCAGCAATCGCAACCAAAGCAGCAGATTCTACTGTGTTCATTGCGAGAGGTTTTTCGCAAAGCACATGCTTGCCCGCTTCCAGCGCCTGCTTCGCCATCAGAAAATGAAACTTATTGGGAACACCCAGATGAACAGAACCAGCATCGGGATCTGCAAGCACTTCTTCATAAGAAGCATAGGCTTTTGTGATACCGGTTTTTAAGGCAAAGACTTTGGTTTTTTCGGGGCTCGAACCAAGCACACCCGAGATACCGATGCCCAGCCTTCGAAGCGCCTCGATATGAACCCAACCCATGAAACCCGTGCCCACCACTGCAACTTTAATCGAGTTCATAAATGAAAATCCAAAAGAATCTGCCTGCTTACTTCTTAAGCCTGCTCAACATATATTTAAGTTTTCCAAAGCGCTCTCTCTTCATAACCAAAACCTCAGAAGTTTCTGCTGCTGCCTTATTGGCTGAAGTTGAAGTTGTGCCAGGTAATAGCTTGTAGATACCTTTACCGTTGCCAGTAACCACTGCGAAATAAGCTTCGCCTTCCTCATCTTCACCAAAAGTGATGATGGGAAACATCGGGCTTGGAATAGAGTAATTACCCAAAACCTTGCTGGTTTTATTATCATAATTCAAGGCATAAACCTTGCCCGAAATATAATCAGCATAAAGGTAGTGCCCTTGAAGCTCGGGAATCTTTTTGCCCCGATAAACAAAACCACCGGTGATAGACTTGCCCACCCGATGATCGTATTCGTAAATAGGGTCGATAAGAGTTTGGGCGGATTTAGATTCATAATTTCCAAAGGGATGGGCACCTTCACGAATAGCCCAACCATAATTGCCACCCTTCTTTACAATGTTGATTTCTTCCCACAGATTCTGACCCACATCTGCAGCCCAAAGGTTGCCCGTGGTTTTATCAAAAGCCATGCGCCATACATTGCGAAGCCCGTAAGCAAAAATCTCGGGCGCGGCTTTCTGACCCACGAAAGGATTATCTTTGGGAATCGAATACTTCATACCCGTATCTTTTTTATTAACATCAATACGAATGATTTTGCCAAGAAGAGTGCCAAGGTTTTGCCCATTATTGTAGGGGTCATTACCATCGCCACCATCCCCAATCGCACAATAAAGATAACCATCAGGGCCAAATGCGAGGGTGCCACCCTTGTGATTCCAAAAAGGATGTTGGATTTGAAGCAGCACTTCTTCATAAGCAGGATCTGCTTGATCAGGATTATCCTTGGAAACCTTGAATCGGGAAATCACACACACATGTGGCGTATGCTTCACAGTATAGTAAGCAAAAAACTCGCCATTCTTTTTGTAATCAGGATGGAAGGCAAGCCCCAAAAGCCCCTCTTCATTTTCCTTATCGATGTAACGCACCTTGGAACTTATATCCAGAAAGATCTTGGATTTCTCCGCCTTGGAATTATTCGGAATGATATGAATCTGCCCCTGCTGCATAGCAACAACAACCCGATTCGTACCATCGCCCTGATGAGTGATAATGATCGGCCTCAAAGGTTGAACTTTACCCTTGTCATCCACTTCCTCCCAACCTGACCACTTCACATTGGGAAATGCAGGAGCTAGAGAAACATTTTTCTTCCCATCAACAGGATCCACAATCGGAGCAGCACTATTCAAAGTTCGAATCTTAATATTGCGATATGAAACCATGTCGCCATGATCCTGCAAGCAGATAAAACCCTGCCCCGCTTTGGCAAACATCTCTAACTTTGCAAACTTACTCTTGGCAAGTCTTTCATTCCAATCAGGGCTGCCAAGCTTGCAAGTCCAATACCGAATACCATTCATGTTTAATTCGCATTTATCCTTGGCTATGACCAAGTTGACATGATTCCACTGCCCAACAGATTTGGTAGCATCGATTGGCTTAGCAGTCTTAGGATCAATTGCTGGCTGATAAAGCTGATAAAGCCAGCCTGCTTTCTGTGGGTCGTGCCCATCCACATTATCTTGAATCTGGATTTCTGGACCTGAATGCCAAGGTGGTCCAGCTTGTTCAATCACATGAAACATGATGCCACTATTTCCACCCTTGGAAATCTTATATTCCAGCGAAAGCTCAAACTCTTCATATTTTTCGGTAGTGATAATATCGCCCGCACCTTTATCCGCACGAGTTAATGCACCATCTTTAACCTGCCAACCATTACTGATTTCTTGTTTTTTGTAGTTGCGCCAACCTTTGGTTGTCTTCCCATCGAAGAGGGATTTCCAACCTGCTTTTTTTTCAGAATCAGAAAGAGAATTTTCCTCGGAGCGAGCAAACAAGGGCAGAAAGCCCATGAGTGCAACAATCACCAACAACTTTTTAATAACTGGCATGATTAGGTTCCTAAATAAAATCCCACATAAACAACCTGGTCACATTATCAAAGATAAGAGGTATACTAGCAAGAAAGTTTTTCAAAGACCAATTAAGGCCGGCCATTCTCTGCTGGTTTTTTCCCCTCAATAAGCAACTTAGCCTGACGAACATATCGACGGCCCAGAAGCTCATAACCTTCCTTGGTGTAATGCAGATCATCGGTAGTAACCCCATTCTTCTCTTTATTATTAAGATCATCGCAATCCACCCAAGCGCCAAGAGGATCACTCTTTGCAAGGTTCATCTGGCCCTGACGCACCGCTTCCCACGGGGCATCACTGGCTTTTTTATGGTCACTAATTCTTCCAATGACAAACTTCATTTCGGGTTGCTTAAGATCGCGCCTCAGATTAGTGATCAGTTGCTTCAAGGCATCGTTGTAGGGTTCCTGAAGATTCTTCTTGGCATCACTCTCGCCTTGCATCCAACAAAAAGTGACCGATGCGGGATTGGGGTACTTTTTCAAGAGCACCGCAAACTGAACCAAGATCGGCTTATAATAAATTGTTCCTTTGTTTTTATCCGCAGCCCGTGCCTTCTCAACATCAACCCCATGTTTCTTGGCGATTTCATCCCACTCCGCAACCCAATAGCGAATGGGTTGACCACCAGCAGCCACCTTGATAAAGGCGACATTGGCATTGGGAAAGAGTAAAGCGCCTTCGGGTTCCAACCCAAGCTTAGGATCCATCCCCGCCATGTTCGATTGCCCGGAAAGAATAAAAAGATGTGCTGGTTTTTCTGCAGGTGTCTGGGCGCTCAAAGGTGCCAAAACAAGAACAGAAAATAAAAGGGAAAGGTATTTCATAACAAGATCACTCCTCATTTTTTTTAATTACAGTCCATACATGGAATCTAAGAATAACTCTTTGAATCAAAGCAGTCGGATTTCACTTTGCTTTTTTGCTGCTGGCCCGCAGTACCTGGATTTGAGCAATCTTTTCATTCTTGGAATCTGTCAGTAACATTGCTTTGATTCCGGCATTAGGAATGTTTTGAAAAGCTTCATCACTAAGGCCTTTTTCTAAGGCCGATCCCGAGATAACTTCGCCAGACTTTCGGTCCATCCGACCTTCCTGCACCCGCAGATTCTTGGTAATTCCAAGTGTTTTTGGCTCCAAAGAGTTTTTAACAAATGTCACGCGATCATTTGCAACTTGAATAATATTTGCCTCAAACTCTTCAGATAGATCCGCAACTTCTGCTGTGGAATCTCTGTTAAGTTCATAAATATGCAAACCAAACTCTAAAGACATTGCCAACGCTTCGAAGATAAGGATAATTACTATTGTCCACTCGAGCAAATGCCCACCCCGATACCAGCGATAATCCGCAACACGATCATTGGCCCCTTCGTAAAGCTCTTCTAGCGCCTCCAGCCTATCGCTATACATTTCGAGACGATCTTCGATATTACATTCCCGCAATAGTTTGGAAACGATCTGCCTGCTTTTAGGCGAAAGAGTAAGCGAAGGAAATGCAAGCTGCGAACAAAGCCTTGCGTAGGTTAATCGATCGCGGGTAAAGCGCTCGATGGTTTCGCCAAAGCGTGACCAATGCTCACGATTGCGATGATGAATGCGATGTGCGAACTCGACATCTTTTTCCGCTAGGGGTTCCTGAACCTCTACATCAGATTCCAAGCGATGCAGTTCGCCCTCATAAAATCCGAAATCGGCAAGTGCCGTGAGCACTTCCAATCGCGCTTCAACAGGGCAGAACACATGAACTTGATTTCGCTGCCAAGAGATTGAAATGTTATCTTGTTTTATTGAAATCGCTGCAGAACCTTCGTGCATCGCTTCGCCGAAAACAACATCAAACCCTGGGTGCGCAGCAGAATCTGCAGTTTCGATTGCGTAGATTTTTCGTGGCTGCTTATATTCTCGAAGAGGCTTTACGCCAAGGGGGATTTCATTTACAAAGGAAATTCGAATACTATCGATGAACATTTAGACAACCCCTGATCAACTTTTCGAGTGAATGGGATCTGCTGAGATTGCCATTATGGGGATTGGACTCGTCACTAGAGCCTGAGGCATCTTGATTTTTTCAATGATACATTCAGCCACAACATCTGCGGAATCGACACACCCATTAATCGTGGAATCAAAAAGGTAATCACCTACAACAAACAAGCGGTTATGCTGGGTTGGTTCTGGGAGATGGCGCGAATCGGTCTCGCGAAGCGGACGACCACCGGGTAAGCCATTCACCGCACCCGCATAGCGATGCACCCGCAACTCTAATACCAATGATCGACCATGCTGCAGGCAGGCAGGCAGATTTTCCAAAACAAGTTCGGTGAGTTGCGAATCATTTAGGTTGCTTAGGGTTAAAGCTTGCTCCCCTGCAATAAGCCAACCGAGCGACCCAAATTCGCCCTCGGGTTCCCGCGATGATTCATCGTAAACACAACAGCCACCAAAAGCATCGATCATGAAGTACGACCCTGAAATCTCGCTGCGCCAAAAAGGCTTACTGAATAAGATACTTACCCGTAGATAATGGGCGGGGTAATCGTAATGGGTATGATGTTTACGCATCGCCTTTTGAAGAAGTTCGCCACCCCACTGAATTCCCATCAACCAATTGTTAGGCAAAGCAACCACCACATAATCATAAACTTCCGTTGCAACTTTACCTTGATGACGCGAGGTGACAAGATAAGTATTGTTTGCTGAACCTTCAACTTGCAACACCGTTCGATTCAGAAGAACATTCGCATTTACCTGCTTGGCCAACTCTTGAGGCAAGCGTTCGAGGCCCCCATCGATTGTGTACAACTTCATGTAATCAGGCTCGTCCATCAGAAAATTTTGCAAGCCATAGCTGGCGCTGGTATTTTCTGGTTCGGTCGCCAAATCGCTATGCACGGTAAGTTCGATCAATCGACGAGCATGAGCATCCTTCACCTTGTTTAACAAACATCGGAAGGAGTGTTTTGAGTAAGGATCAGCATTGTCCTGCTTCCAATCAGATTCATAATATTCTGCAGGGCTGATCGCTTCCCTAGCTTTGCGACGGAACTTGCGTAAAGCTTTATTTGTTTCTTTACCAAAAGCATATTCAATGTCTTTTGAATTTTTAAGGATGTGATTATCCACCACCACAGTCTGGCCTTGCATAGGGCTGGTGGTTAATCCTAACTCTGTAATAAGCTCTTTAAGGGGATCTGGGCCAAGTTGGGAATAATCATAAAGCTCTGCTGCCCCAGCTTCATAAGTATTAGAACCCTGGCTGAATTGGCGCGTGATAATTTTCCCACCCAATCGCCCGCTTGCCTCATAGAGTGTGATGTTGCAAACACCGGGAAGTCGCTTTTGAAGGTAGTACGCTGTTATCAAGCCGCCAGGGCCACCACCGATGATTGCAATTCGCATAAAACAAAACCTCTCCACGACTCAAGCATAATTACTTAACGCCTGAAAAGAAATAAAGTTTCTAAAATTCATCCTAAATTTGTTTTAATTGCGACAAAAACTAGTGCTGGATAAACTCAAACCCTGTAAGAATTGCTTTTGCAATTGACAGAGGGAAACGAGCAGTTTGTCTCAATATCTTTCACACTTAAATATTACCACTTTAACCAACACCTTCAACATCATTAATCGCTTTATTTAAAGACATTACTTAATTACGAAACTGAAAGTTAGCTTCTACCGATCAAAAAAATTAGTGGGCTTAGCCATGGAATTGAAGAAAATGCAGAAGCATAGCCACGGAATTACACGGAATTACACGGAAAAGAACAAGAAAAGGGGCTCTTGAGCTTGTCGAAGGGTCGCCCTCCTTCGGCTCCATTAAGCGACGGTTGCTTTCAGAGCCCTTCGGCAAGCTCAGGGGCCCTTTTTTATCGAGCGGCGGATGTTAATCCGCTGGTGCTAGAACTATTATCTTAACGCAACTCTTTTCTAGTTGGCACTCACCAGCGGATTAACATCCGCCGTTCATTGGAAGAGAATCTATTCCACCGTCGCTCACGCT
>CALARU010000239.1 GCA_937888715.1 uncultured Planctomycetaceae bacterium
CCCCAATGCAAATAAATAATTCTCCAGTAATGGGGTTCATATCCACCGCAGTGGGGGCAAACCCAGAGCTGCCTTTGGGCTCAAGAAAAACATCGGCATTGGTGATGAAGGAAGAATCTTTGGATTGAAGTTCGCAAGTAAGAATTCTACCAAAGGTCCAATCTAATATAAAAAGTGCGCCTTGATACTTTGCGGGAAAGTGAGTTCCCTTGTAACAAATTACCCCAGTGGGCGAACCTCTGCCTGCAGTTGCAATAGGCGGAATGATATCAGCATGCGATGGAGGCGAGCGCCAGGTTTCTGAATGCTGCGGATTCCACCAGCCATATCTTCCTCCTGAAACCAAATGGTATATTCTCGTTGGTTCATACCAAGGAAGTGCGATGCAGCGTTCATTATCCGAATCAAAGGTAAAAAGTTCGCCATCCAGATTGAAATCAAAACAGTACGGGTTACGAAGTCCGTCAACAAAGACTTCTGTCTTTTTATTTTCTGGATTGTATTTGATCACAGTGCCAGCGATTGGTTTCTTTACAGGCGAAGACGCTCCCATTGCAAATGTGGAATTGATACCTGTGTTATTGCCACACAGGATGTAGATCAAGCCATCGGGGCCTCTTTTCACCGCATGTGCCTCGTGCTCTCCACCCGTTTTAAAAGATAGGTGTTTTACCCCGGGCCCAGATGCGGTTACGCCATCAGCAGCAATTGGAATCGACCATAACCCTTGATTCCCGGTGTACCACAGGAGTTTTTTTTCAAAGAGAAGTCCGGTGGCACCATCAATGGGGGCCTTTCCGAAATCTTTGAAAGAGTCCGCTTTCCCATCGTTGTTTGAGTCAATAAGGATGCGAAAATATCCCTTGCCCGATACCATCACATCGCCTTTGGGGCTTATTGATAAACAATAAATGTCACTTGCGAAAGAGTCATCCGCATAGGGAAGGATTTCGAACCCTGCAGGCATTGTTACTTCGGGAAGTTGATTTGATATTTGCGATGATGTAAATAATACCAATGCAAAATAGGCTAATAGGTTCATGGGTCAAGCACGCAGCGAAATCCCGTGTGAGAAAGACCAGTATCTTCCGCACCATGCATTCTTAAACCAACCCGGTATCGAACGCAATAGTTGGTGCTGCAAAGAAAAGAGCCTCCTCTTTGCACCCGAACCTTTGCTTCGTTCCCATGCGGATCGATAGGCGATGCAGGGCCCTTAGGATTTAACAAGGGTATTTTTAAAGCGTCTGAATCTAAGCCACGATACAAAAGTGAATAAGCATCAGGCCTGTACCAGTCTGCGCACCATTCCCAAACATTGCCGCTCACATCATATAAACCGTATCCGTTTGGGGAAAAACTCTTGACTGGAGCTGTGCCACCAAACCCATCGGTTTTGTCATCACGGTTAGGGAAGGGGCCTTGCCAAATGTTGGCCCTGGGTTTGCCTTCGAACGGTGATTCGGATCCCCATGCATAAGGCTGGCGTTCTAATCCACCTCTTGCAGCATATTCCCACTCTGCTTCTGTGGGTAATCTTTTTCCTGCCCATTTGCAATATGCGACAGCATCTTCCCATGCTACATAAACCACAGGGTGGTTTTCACGACCTTTGTAGTTGCTACCTTTGCCTTCAGGGTTTTTCCAACAAACACCTTCTTTGTATTTCCACCATTGATTGCATTCGGAGCAATCCACAACTTCTTGTATGGGTGGGGAAAAAACTCCCGCTCCAGGAACTAATTTTTCAGGGGGCACATCAGGGAAATCTTTGGGGTCTAATGGTCTTTCAGCAATAGTCATATACCCAGTTGCATCTACAAACTTCTGATATTGAAGGTTGGTAACTTCGGTTTTATCGATGTAAAACCCTTGAAGTCTGACCTTATGAACCGGCAAAGCATCGGCATATTTTTCTCGGTCGGAATCATCGCCCATGGAAAATTCCCCTGAGGGTACCCATGCCATTCCTTCGGGTACCTTAGGTGATAATAGGACCCAAAATATAATGCCAATTCCTACTATTACCGAAATGATGCCAACTATCCGAAAGCTTGAATTGCCAAATAAGCCACTATCTTTTTGCACTTCAATTTTATTCATGATATTTTCTTATCTGGGAGATTAAGTTCAGCCCTTTAAAAATGCATTATTGTACTTGTTTCTAATGTTACTTGAGTAATTGTATCGGTTTTTTCATTCCCTTGAATCATTTTTGCAATCAAACTATAAATTATAGTAAGCTATTTTTATGCTTTTAAGTATAATCAAGATTACAACTTTGATTGAACTAGAATTACCCATCGCCCTTGGGCATTTCTTTTTTCATAACGTTGCTTAGCTTTTCTATATCGGGGGCCAACTAGATTTGAACCTGACTGCCGATTTTAATGAAAATCAAGATTCAATCGTCACCCGCAAAGTGCTTGTGGTTGATGATTCTCCTGTTGATCGGCACCTAGTTGGTGGATTGGTTAATTCCCAACCTGGTTGGCAGGTGTTCTTTTCTTCCAACGGTAGTGAAGCTCTTGAATTTCTTAAAAATTTCAACCCCGATGTAATCCTTACCGATCTTTTCATGCCTGATATGGACGGAGTCGAGTTGGTTCGGAAAATCCGCAAGGATTTTTCCAAAATCCCAATCATCCTAATGACTGCCCATGGCAATGAAGAACTTGCGGTTCAGGTTTTGCGCGCTGGGGCCGCTAGTTATGTCCCTAAAAAATTGCTCGCCAATGAATTACACTCAACTTTAAATGAAGTGCTTAGCACTTTTCGCAATGAAAAAAGCATTCAAATTGTAAACGATGCTCTTGTTTGTCATGAAGTTCATTTCATTTTGGAAAATGATATCGCTCATGTTTCTCCAATGGTTAGCCATATCGAACACCTTGTAGGCCAGTTTAATTTTTGCGAACCCAATTCCATGATGCTTATTGGTGTTGCCCTGCATGAAGCCCTTACCAATGCCATGCTGCATGGCAACCTAGAATTGGATTCCAAATTGCGGGACGATGACGAGATTTATTTTTACACCCTTGCAGATGAGCGGAAAAAACAAAAGCCCTATGCGGGGCGTAAAGTCATGTTTGGTGCCAAGATTTCTAAGGAAGAGATTCGCTTTACTATTGCTGATGAAGGCCCAGGCTTTAACCCTAATGGTTTGCCCAATCCTTTTGAACCTGAAAACATTGATAAAGTTACAGGCCGTGGGATGTTATTGATCCGAACTTTCATGGATCATGTCGAGCATAATGAACATGGCAATCAAATCACCATGATTAAAAAATATAAGGCTAGTTAGCTTTTTGCTTTTTGCATTGGTTTGCGTGTGAAGTAAGTGTCCCACTTCTTCAGTGCCACCATCCGGTTTTCCTGAGTCGTAAAGCCCAGCATGTACGGGTTGAAAAAAAGTGCTTGATTGTCTCGAGCAAAGCTGAATCCGTAATCTTTGTGCGATTGACCACTCATGTGTACTAGCATTGCAAGGGCTACATCTCGAACTTGAGTGCTTCCTTTTTGCTGGTTGGGCAGTTGAAAGTTTCCTACCACTGTTTCGTCGCTCAAGAAATTTCTCAGTAATCCAGAATCTTCTGCTGTTCCCATTTTCCCGAGAAGGGTCAAAGCCACGGTCCTTGTGTAAACCGGCATTGTTTTTTCGGATGCTGCCCTTCGTGCCAATTGTAGGCCTTCAGTCATGTTCATGTTTTGTGAAAGGTGCAGGTGTTGAGAGATGATGTTAGGGTCTGTTTGCTGCAGCATCCATGTTCCAAGTAGTTTCCTGAAGGGGCCAGTACCCTTTGACGCATTGATTGCATCTCTTGCAGAAGGTTGGTAAAGCAGGTTCGTAATATTGTTTACAACTTCTTGGGGTAATTCCATATTGGGCATGGTTGCAGCAAATAGAACCGCACCAATATCGCCTATTTCAAGGCTTATGGTTTTGCCTGCAACTGGGCTGAAAATGCTATTATGTAGCCATTGCGCTTTTTCGGATATTACAGCCTTACTTATGTTTTTGTCGTTTTCAACTTCGTCCATCAAGCTTGGGTCGGCTTTATAAATCTTCCCGTAAAGGGCCCTTGAGGATGTGCTTTTTCCAACAAGTTTTTCAAACCTTTCCCAACCAGGAAGCGCAGTGTTTTTACTTCCATCAACATCTTCGAGAAATGCCTGTAACTTCGTTTTCTTTTCTGATTCGCTAATTAATGAAATCAATATTCGTGATCTGCGCACCACTTCGTAGTCTGGATGAGTCAGCCCATTTTCCAAGGCCGGCATTGATCGATTGCCCTGCCTTAAAATCAATTCGCTTGCTTGTTCCCGTGATACAAAAGAGTCTGAACCAAGTTGTTTTACAAGTTCCCGGATTTGAAGCTCGTTTAGTTCTAGGGGTTTGTCTGCACCTATTCCCAACACGCTTGCAATAACGAAAATGCCAGCTAATTTAACTCTTCTTGAAATCATCGGTCTTGCCTACTAAACCATGTGCAAATTTCTAAGCTTTTAAGTTAAACTAGCTTGAGCCATATCGCAACCTAAACCGGGTAAACTTTTGCCCAGGTAAGTTAAACATTAACGGTTAAGCAGGCCATATCGACAAAAGAAGGCCCTGTTACTATTCTAGAGGGGTATTCGACCCGAATTAATGAAAGGCCTATTCATGCTTGATAGAACTTTATGCCTGAAACGAAGACAGACTTTCCTCGACTCGATAGATAATCCCAAAAGCCCACTCGTGCTCGCTGACCCTTCCCACCTCACCTGGCTTTCAGGCTTTTATGTCGATCCTTTTAGCCTTGGTTCAGGGTTTGGTGGCATATTGGTTATTAATCCAGATGCTAGTTGCGTTATATTCTACGATACCCGATTGCCCGATTCCGTAGGCCTTTGTGTTGCCGATGATATTGTTGCTGTCAATTGGTACGATGGTATCACGCACCCCAAAACTACAAGAGCTCTTTCTTTGCTCCCTGAAGTCGAAAAACGATTTCCAGGTGCCTTTATTCATGATCGCATCGATACAAGCCAAGGTGTTGAAATTCACAAGGCCATCAGCAAATTAAGGCGTAAAAAATATCCAGATGAAATAGCTCTCATTAAACGATCTGCGCAAATTGCAGAAAAGGCCCACGCTTGGGCTCTTAATAATATCGCACCCGGCATGACCGAACTTGATGTCTATGCAGAGGTGCAAAAAATCTGCACCACACAAGGCGGACAGCCCCTTATCGTTTATGGCGACTTTGCTGTTTCCCCCGGCCCTGATCGCAAAGGCGGCCCACCTACCCAGCGCAAACTTAAAGAATCCGATATGTTTATTCTCGATTTTTCAGTCGTGCTTTTTGGCTATCGAAGCGATTTTACCAATACTCTCGTTGTTGGAAAAAAACCTTCTTCTTCCCAACAACAACTCATGGATCTTGCTAAACTCGCCATGAATGCAGGCGAATGCAACCTTCTCGAAGGTGTTAATGCCAGTCATGTTTATCAGTCAGTTATGGGTGTGTTTCTTAAAGCGGGATTCGGTGAACACTTCCCCCATCATGCAGGCCATGGCTTAGGCCTTTCTCATCCAGAAGCGCCTTTTATCGTTCCGGGGTCCGACGATATCTTAGTGGCTGGCGATGTCATTACTTTGGAACCAGGGCTTTATGTTCCAAATGTTGGTGGGCTGCGCATCGAACGAAATTACCTGATTACAGAATCAGGTTTCGAATGCCTCACCCACCACGATATCAGCCTTATCTAATTACAACAATTAAGGCAATTGCTTTATTCGCACATTGCGGAAGTGTACTTCAGATTGTTCTGATTGAAACCCAATTGGGCCACTCTTAAGCACGCTTTGGCATTCGCTGACTTGCACGCCATTCACTTTCACTTTCACTAAACCATCAGCTTGGCAAGTAACTTCGGTTTTGCTCCATTCGCCCATGGGTTTGAGTTGTTTGGTGAGCAGTTCTTGATCAAACTTGTTGTTGGAATATTCTTCTTTTCCCAATCCGATGGGGAAGATTTTTCCATGGTTCAGATATCTGCCTTGGGGTTCTAGGCTTCGGGGGAAATTCTTGTTGAAGGGTTCCTGCATGTGAACTAGGCAACCGGAGTTGCTTTTTGGGTCGCTACCTACTGGGAAGCGCCATTCATATTCGAGCACATAATTTGTGAACGATTTTTCGGTATAGAAAAATCCGGTAGGCTTGCCCGAGCAAATGATTGCGCCATCCTTAACGGTGCAGTTTTTGGTGGTGTCAATTTCCTTGGGGGCTTTGGGATCGAAGAAAAACTTCCATCCTTCCATATTTTTGCCATTAAATATAGGGGTGTAGCCATCGTTATCTGCTGCTGCTAGAGAGCCTACGATGGTTATAACCATAGAAAGAGCGTAAAAACGCATATTAATCGACTTTAAAAGCATTCTAAGGGTCCTTTAATGGAGGTCTGAAAATAGAATAAACTGATTGTAACGGCTTATATTTTTATTTCAATTACCAACTTCTTCCAGCATTTAATTGACGCAAAGTCTTAACTCTAATAGACTTTAAGGGTAGGTTGGAGAGGTGGCAGAGCGGCCGATTGTGCAGCACTGGAAATGCTGTGTGGGGGCAACCTTACCGGGGGTTCGAATCCCCCCCTCTCCGTTTTTTTAATTTGCTTTCAAATCACTTCATAATCTTTATAATTCCATTTAGTGAGTCTCACTCGCAGCGATGAATTGATCACCGAAAAGGATTTTATATGGATGGCCTGCCTTCTTGCCCCAAATGCAAATGCGAATACACCTATGAAAATGGCAGCCTTTTCGTCTGTACGGAATGCGATCATGAATGGAGCATCACCCCTCTAGTGCCCGTTGATGAAAAGCGAGTATGGAAGGATGCCTTCGGCAACGAATTGAAAGATGGCGATGCGGTGCAAGTGATAAAGGATCTCAAGGTGAAGGGGGCGTCTTCATCCGTTAAGGTTGGCACGAAGGTCAAGAACATTCGCTTGATCGATGGCGATCACGATATTAGCTGTAAAATTGAAGGGTTTGGCTTAATTCAGATAAAATCTGAGTTTGTAAAGAAGGCCTAAGTCGTGTCCACGAATGCCCACGCCCATATTGTAATGCCAGAAGCGTTAGCAATGATGGAATAAATGCGAGGGTGTACGAGTATACCCAGTTTTTAAAATCCGTAGTTCATCAAGATAATTTGATGAGTTTTTATTTTGTCTTTGCTAAACGAAAGCCGATGCCGTTATACCGAAGGTCTGGTGTGCGCAGGTGGGTTTGGTCGAAAGAGCGAGCCGAGAAATCATCTGTAAGGAAAGATCCGCCGCGCAAGATGCGGTAGGTACCTGTTGCGGGCCCGTTTGGATCAGTTATTTCGCCAATTGGTAATGGTTCGTGCCAATCGTTGCACCACTCCCATACATTACTGTGCATATCATGCAACCCAAATGCATTTGCGCTATAACTGCCTACGGGAGCAACTTTTATTCCCGAACCATCATAGTTTGCATCCTTGGGTGTGACCTTATCGCCAAAGGAATACGCTGTAACTGTTCCCGCCCTGCACGCATATTCCCATTCTGCTTCAGTAGGAAAACGATATCTGTCAAGTGTCTTTTTATTTAATTTCGTAACAAACTCCTGACAATCAAACCATGAAACATTAGTAACAGGCAGCACTTCGCCTTTAGTGACGCTTGGATTATTCTGCATTATCATTTTCCACTGTTTTTGTGTGACTTCATACTTACCCATATAGAAGGGCTTCGTAATGGTAACATCGTGAGTTTGCTCTGGGGGGCCCATTATGAATTTGCCTGCAGGGATTAAGACCATCTCTTTTTCGAAAGAAGCAAGAACGATTTGTTCGTTTTTGGCGATAGCTTCCTGATTAAGAGGTTCGGCTTTTTTAGTAGGGGCCTTTTCACTAGAGCACCCCATCAGCAGTGTAAAAGCGCCCAGCAATCCAAACACGAAAACTAATCCCAGCAATCTTTTCATTTTCCACCATTAAGGACAGAGCAACCGGAACAGATATAAGAATATACCGAGTTTCGTGGATAATGCGAAGGCGTGATTTAATCGTGATTAATGTTTTTAGATTTGAAGTATCACAAACATTAACCCTTGCACTGTAAATGAAGTGCAAGGGTTAATGCCCTGTTATTTAATTGATTCAAGTTACTTCTTAGGCTCCAGCAGGCCTTGGATTTGGGATGCCAGATCTTTCAGGTGTGCTTGGGTTGCGGGGTCTTTGGTTTTAGGAGCAGTAGCTGCAATTTCCTTTGTTAGGCGTTCAAGAGAAATGCGTGCGACAGAACGAAGCTCGCTGGTTTTTACGCCAGAACTTCTATTGCGGGAAGGTGGCCCCATGGGAGGAAGTTGTGGAGCGGGTTCCGTAGTCGGGTTGAATTCTTCGTTTAAGATATCGATATAAGCGCGTTGTAATTGTCTGCGAAGGGGTTCAACTTTGGGTTCAGGCAACTTCAATTCGGAAAACAATCCGTTCTGAAGTTCGTTCACTAATTCGGTTGCAGTGAAGGCTTTATCACCCAATTGCAGTTCAGCATCAAAGAGCCTACCCATGACAGATGAGGAAAGCAAAGTATTGAGCAAAGCCTTTTGCTGGGCCGCAATATCGTTGGCGGTAGCAGAGAATTTAAAGAGGTTGATCAAGGCGGGGTTAATAAGTTTGGGAGGAGTGATGAAAGCGTTTTCAAGTAGGAAGTTAAGTGCAGCCCGCTGTTTTTCTTCGGTCACGCGGGTGAAAGTTTCGCCTCCTCTTCCAGCCAAAGTTCGGCTTTCTAGCACGCCACCAATTTGCTTGGCCACTGCACTAAGCCAACGGGAACGGGTGCCAATAATATCTTTGTAAGCATCTTCGAGAAGGGAGAAATCTTCACCTTTAATCGTGGTCGCAGAGACGAGATAATCCAAGACACGGTCGATGTTTTTGAAACCCAATTGGGTGGCAAGGAGAGGGTCACTCCCGATATTTTCAGTAAGAACGGAAGGGTCTACGGTGCTAGGGCCATCTTCCCCACCGAAGCGGAGAAAAGGTTCAGCAATTTGCCTGGCAGCCCAAGTATCTAAAGTGGTTTTTTCTTCATCAGGGGTTTTCGCATTCGGGATAGCTTTGTAGCCCCATTCGATGGCAAAGAAATCATAGGGTGCGAGTTTTGGGATCAGGTCTTTCGCTGGGATTTTGTCTTCGGGTTGAGCAACATAATTGAACCTTCCGTAGGACATGATGGAAGCAACGCTACCATAGTGCGCGACGAATTTGGGATCGCGAAGTTGTTGGATCGAATAAGCTTGGCTGGCGCGATGATTATGCCTAAGGCCAAGGGTATGCCCGACTTCATGAGCGCAAACATAGCGGATCAGTTCGCTAGTAAGTTCATCGGGAAGTGGGATCTTTTTCGCACGGTCATCCTGCGCAGAGCATTGGATGAAATACCACATCTGAGAAAGCTTGACGATATCGTGCCAGAAAATGATATGCGAGGAAATGATTTCGCCACTTCTTGGATCATGAACATGAGGCCCCATGGCGTTGGCAATGGGTTCAGCAACCCAACGGATGACTGAATATCGAGCATCTTCGGGATCAAAGTTTGGATCTTCAGCTTTGGTGGGTGCATCTTTGCAAATGATAGCATTTTTGAAACCTGCTTTTTCAAAAGCGGGGGCCCAATCTTCAATACCTTTCTTCATAGCGGGGCGCCATTTCTCTGGGATCTCTTTCGAAAGATAATAAATGATGGGCTTGACAACTTCGCTAACCTCAGCAGCGGGATCCTTTTTTTCTAGGCGGTATCGTGCGATATAATCCTTGGCGTGGGACCAGCCATTGGGGTGTGCGTAGTCGACAAACGATTCGGTAAAGTAGCCAACGCGAGGGTCAAAATATCTGCCCGTCATGGGTCTTTCAGGAAGTTGAACGAAGCTGTGGTGAACGACAGCGGTAGCGCTACGGGTGCCCCGGAAAGTTACTGTAACTATAACTTCCACATTGGTTGGAAAAGCTTTGATCTCGGAAAGATAAGAGCGGGCAGCATCATGAGTAGCGCCTGGGAAGCCAGCGGCTGCAGTAATTGGGAGATCGGTAATACCGTTGATGAAAACATCGCCCACGCTGATTACAGCGGAACGGTCTTTGCCTTCGCATTCAACATTAAAGACCGCGATGATGGAATCGGAGGAACTGGCTTCGATAGCGAATTGGATAGCTTTGCCATCGGCTCGTTTTGAGAACCCGTCTTTCCAGAGATAGATTTTGTTGCCTCTGCGTTCAAAGCGGATGATTTCCTTTCCCAAAGCAGCACCGCCCCAGCTAGAGCCACCCGGGCCCTTGGCGACTTCAGCACGCCAAAGAAAAAGCTTCCCTATCATTTCCTTGGGGATCTCAAAGAAGACTTTTTCTTCGAGTCGGTGAACAGCGAAAACCCCCGCCTGGGTAACAAAGTTCTTGGTGATTACATCATCATATTTTTTTAGCTCTGCTGCGGGTGAAGCGGTGGTAGCAGGTGGTGCGACCTTGGTACCAATGACGGGGCCTTTGCCCTTGGGTGAATCACCTGGTTTAGGAAGCGGGCTTTGGGATAGGGCAAAAGAAGAAAGTGTTAAAGCAGTTCCCAGCATTAAGATTCTAAGCATATGGCTTGCCATGAGAGCACCTTAATTAAGTAAAAACAGAGAAGAGTATAGGTTAAAACAAAGTGTCTAGGATGCAAAAAGTATAGAAAAGGAAAGCTGAAAGAATTTGAAAAACTTTAACGAAGATAGTGATTGTAAGGGGTAAAGCAGTAGTTTTTTATGCCTTAAGAGATTGTGTAACAATAAAAAGAACCCCGCAAGGATCGCCCATCCTGCGGGGTTTCGGGTAATCAGCAGCAGTAATTACTTGCTGACGAATACGCCTCTTCCATCATTCTTATCACCCAAGAAGAAGTCCATTAGCAGTTCCAAACGGAAGCCGACTAAGACTTCAACACAAGGCCCAGCAACAGCGAGAATGTCGAGAACATTGCCGCCGTTGGCATCAGCAAGGGCAACCCGAATGTCACCAGTAAAGTTGCATCGATGACTTCGCCGTTATCCTTGGTGAAAGCCATGGTTTGATCATCGAGATTAAGAGTTTCGTAGTCCCATAATTTTAAGCCATTTATATAACAAGGCAGATAAAGCTTGGTGTAGCATTCCCGCCATCTGAGTCTTGGATGCGTAGTTTTTGCAGCAGGGTTAAAGAAGTCGGATGCAAAAAAATCGGATTAGGGCAAAGAGAGAAAAGAGGGCAAATCGTTTTCAATCCTTCTGTGTAGTATTTAATAAAAGTGAAACTCCAAATGAATCTTTGGAGAACTTGGCTGCTGCGAACGAGATTCTAAAAGCTGTGTAGAAGTAAAAGAAAAGCTGCCTAGGAGATTACCCAAGCAGCTTTTCGTTAGATCGTTATTAGCGTTAAACAAACAAGATTAATCGCCAGAAGATCGATGGCCGCCGCCGCCGCCGCCGCCGTTGCCGCCGCCGTTACCGCCACTACCTTGGCCACTGCTTTTAAACTTGTTGTACTTGGTTTTCTGGGATTTGTTTTTGCTGCCTCTGCGTGGGTAGTCGCCGGGTGCAGAACCAGAAGAGCCAGAAGATCTCGGGGCAGCAACCTGCCTGCTGGGTGTTACTTTTCTATAAGGTTCCGACCTCATAGGAGCCTCTGATTTTTCAGGAGCTGCTTCGGGTACAAATTCAAATTTAGGTTGAACAACAGGAAGTTTCCTGTTAACTAGTTTTTCGATTGCCCTTAGCAAACTGCGCTCTGAAGAATCACAAAAGGATGCAGCTTTGCCTTTCGCTCCTGCGCGTGCGGTTCTTCCGATGCGGTGAATATAAGTATCGGCCTCTCTTGGCAGATCGAAATTGACCACATGAGAAATATGATCCACATCGATACCTCGGGCTGCGATATCTGTAGCAACCAACACATTCACTTGGCGGTTGCGGAACCCGTCAAGAGTGCGCTGTCTAGCGGATTGGCTTTTATCACCATGAATTGCTTCGGCATAAATTTTTGCCCTGCGTAAGCGCATGACCACTTTATCTGCGCCATGCCTGGTGCGGGTGAAAACAATTGCGCTATTGAAAGATTCACTGCCCAAATAGCTGACAAGAAAGCTACCCTTATCTTTTTGGGACACCATGAAAACGGATTGTTCAATGCGATCAGCAGTGCCCTTAGGTTGTTCCACATTAATCCGGGCGGGATTATTTAGAAGGGTATCTGCAAGAACCTGCACATTTCTGGGCATGGTAGCAGAGAAGAAAAGGGTTTGGCGAGCTTTTGGAATGTAACTCATGATCTTGCGAATGTCTGGAAGAAAACCCATGTCCAACATGCGATCTGCTTCATCGAGAACCAGAATTTCGATATGGCCCAGATCAACAATCCTTTGGTTGATAAGATCCATCAATCTACCGGGTGTAGCGATTACAACATCTGCACCGTTTCTGAGGGCTCTTTCTTGACCAGATTGAGGAACACCACCATAAATGGCGGCAAACTTAAGAGGAGTGTTCGCACCGTAAGCATAAAAGCTATCCAAGATTTGCGAGGAAAGTTCGCGGGTTGGTGCAATCACCAATGCCCTGATGCGCCTGCCCTGGCCCTTAGCTGGATTACCTTTTTCGGTGAGGTTGTGAAGTACAGGAATTGCAAAGGCAGCAGTTTTTCCGCTACCGGTTTCTGCAGATCCAAGTAGGTCTTCGCCGCGCATTGCTACGGGAATTGCCTGACTTTGAATGGGAGTTGGTGTTACATAGCCTTTGGTTGCAATTGCTTGCATGATGGCAGTAGAAAGCCCGAAATCTTCGAATTTCATCGATTGAGTCCTATAAAAAATTATTTAGGACCAAATCGAGGAACACAAAATGTGTCCGTAAAACCTATTGGACCTAAGCACGATCCAATAGCTTTAATTGCAATGTGGATGAACTTACATCATATAAAATTAAAAGTAATAAACCAAGGGCAGATTATTATTTTGTTCTTTCGACGCTATGAAGTTGATTGAAATCTGCCTTATAAGCTGGTTTTTTATTTGGGGGAATGCAAAGCAAGGCCTTTGCCCATGGATTTGGGAATTAAATAGGGGTGTGTGAAGAATCGAAGAAGTGTTTTTTAAAAGAGAAATTTCTATGCAACGGGTAGCAACTAGAGTTCAGATATTCTGAACATTGCTTTTTAGTTTCACCGGAGTGAAATTGCGTAAAAGGGATTTGGTCGGCGTAAGCGACATTTTTCTGCTAATTAGATTTCTTCTCTTCCTTTAGATTTTGCTCGCTCCAGGCAGGCTTTATTAATTCCTTGTTCCATAGATTCCATGCTTCTTTTAATGCCTTCACCTTTTCAGGATATGAATCGGACAGATTATTTTTTTCACCAATGTCTTCTTTAAGATTGTACAAATGGGAACCGTCTGCCGATGCTATGCCTGCTCTGTTGAATTTGAAATCTTTGTCTGGTGCCTTGGTGAGTTTCCAATCGCCCATTCGTATAGCTATTTGGGCGCCAAATCGCCAGTAGAGAGCGTCGTGAGGTGGTGCTTTGTTTTCGCCATTGAAGTAAGGAAGAAGATTGACGCCATCCGGTTTGTTTTTGAGCGAAAATTTTTCTCCGGTAGCAGCAAGAACGGTGGGCATGATATCCAGTTGGATAACTGGATGATCGTAGATTTTTCCTTTGGGTAGGACAGATTTCCATTGCAGGAAGAAAGGCACACGAAGGCCTCCTTCCCAAGTTGTGGAAGCGGTACCTTTAAAAGGGGCGTTATCTGAAAAGTTGATGGTTTCGGCGCCACCATTATCGCTGATGAAAAAGATCAATGTTTTTTCTGTGAGCTGTTCTTTTTCGAGTTTTGCAAGAAGTTTTCCGATTGCATCGTCCATTGAAAAAAGCATGCTAGCGTAAGTTCGCCTATTAGGGTTGGGTATTCTATCGACATCAATATCGTGCTTTGGCGATGCCTGCAAAGGGGCATGCACTGCGTTGAAAGCAAGGTAAAGAAAAAATGGATCCTTCTTTTGCTTGTCGACAAATGCTAGGGCCTCGCGGGCGAAAGCATCGGTAAGGTAGTCTTGTTCCTCGACGAGCTTGGTGCCTCGAACAATTTTACTGTTAATGTTTTTTCCATCGGTGTAGGTGTTTGCATTTCCAAGGAATCCAAAGTATTCGTCAAAGCCCTGGTTTATGGGGTTGTACTTTTCGCTGGTTCCAAGATGCCATTTGCCTACCATTCCGGTTTTATAACCCACATTTTTTAGCAGTTGGGGTAGGGTGGCTTCCCGTGAAGCGCCAAATATAGGGCTGTTATTTTCTGCTGCCACGGGATTAAATTCGTGCCCAAATCGCTGTTGATACCTTCCTGTGAGAAGGCCTGCACGGGATGGGCTACAAGTAGGGCTGCTAGCATATGCGTTGGTACATCTGATCCCATTTTTTGCAATCGAATCAATGTGGGGCGTGTGGATATCTTTGCAACCATGGATGCCAAGGTCGGCGTAGCCAAGATCATCTGCAACGATGATGATGATGTTTGGTTTGCTTGCAGCATAAGATAAATTGCAGTAGGCGACTAACAATAGAGTAAGCAGGCATCGAGAAAAGGTTTGGGGCATCATAATTTCTTTTTCTTCTTGGGAAGTTCCGGGGTATTCGCCCCTTTGATGTTTTTAGAAGGCATGGGTGCTTTGATATCGTTGCGCCATGCATTCAATTTGTCATAAAGCTCTTTTTTCAAATCTGGCATCTGAGAGACGAGATTATTTTTCTCGCCAACATCCTCAATTAGATTATAAAGCTCAATCTTGCCATCTTCCAGAAATTCCAGAAGTTTATAATCTCCAGATCGAATAACGCTTACAGGTTTAGTTCGATAGGTGTTCTGCCCCGCACCCAGATAGCCGGGGAAGTGCCAGAAGATATCACTTCGTTTTAAGCTTTTTGAGGAACCACCTTGAAGTTGAGAAAAGTAGCTTTCGCCATCAAGCTTGTAGTTTTTTGGGAGTTCGGATTTGCTGAATTCGTGCAGGGTGGGGTAGAGATCAACGCTGCAAATGGGGGTGTTGGAAGTGGTACCCGGATTGATGGTTCCTGGCATACGGAAAATAAAAGGAACCCGAATGCCGCCTTCATAGAGCATGCCCTTGCCGCCACGGAGTGGGGTGTTATCGGTTTTGTCGCCACCTTGCTTGATGCCTTCTCGGGCATAGCCCCCCACGCCCCCGTTATCGCTGGTGAAAATTACCAGAGTGTTTTTTGAGAGGTTAAGATCATCCAAAGTTTTTATAATTCTGCCCACACTTTCGTCAACGCTAAAAAGCATAGCAGCATACGTAGGATTGTTATGGCCGCCTACGCCCTGTTTTTTCTGGAATCGTTCGATGAGTTCCTTCTTAGCCTCGTAAGGTGAGTGAACTCCGAAATGATGAACGCAAAGGAAGAAAGGTTTTTCTTTGTTTTGGTTGATGAAGTTGACAGCTTTGTTGGTAAGAAAATCAGCAAGGTAGGTTCCTTGAGGGTATCCCAACTTAGGAATGGTGACGAAATCATAATGTTTTCCCATGGAAACAATTGCTTCATCGAAACCGCGCTTAGAAGGATGATGTTCCCCTTGTTGGCCAAGATGCCATTTCCCAAACAATGCGGTTTTGTAACCATTGCTTTTGAGGGAGTCCGCAAGAGTGATTTTTTTAAGGGGTAGCTCCACCACATTTTCAACAGGCTTAAGTGGGCGCGACTGCCAATCGAATCTGTCAATATTGCCCACGGTATAAATGCCAGTACGAGGGCCATATTGCCCGCTCATAAGTGCTGCCCTTGTAGGTTGGCAGTTAGGGCCACACGAATAACCATTTAGAAATCGCATCCCCTGCGAAGCTAGATTATCGATGTTGGGTGTTTCGTAATACTTGCTGCCATAACATGCTGGGTCGGTGTAGCCTAAATCATCTGCCATGATGTAAACAATGTTTGGCTTATCTGGCAAAGCAGAAGGAGCAAAAATCGATAAAGCAAAAAGTAGTGGCAGCATTTAGTCTTCCTTTTCTGAAGCAATAACAGGTTTGCCTTCCCAAGTGGCGGTTTTTGTTTTCGCATCCCAGATTAAAATGCGATGCGCACTATTAGGAATGGGTGGGAGATCAACTTTTGGCAACCATGCCCGATGTTCTTCCAACACTTTTTCAAACCCCTTTTCCTTTGCAAGGTTCCGCCATTCATTTGGATCTTCACAATGATCATAAAGTTCCTCGGTGCCATCAGCATATTTAATAAACCGGTACCTTTCAGAGCGGATGGAATGATTGCCCGTATTATGGCTGGTGATTGCAGGCCAAGTTCTTGGGGCAGACGAATTTTGCAAAAGTGGCAGTAGGCTATGCCCTTCTAATCCTTTGACTTTTTGCAGAGAGCATAACTCTACAAGTGTGGGGTAGATATCTAAAAGTTCAACAGGGCGATTGCAAACAGCGTTGGGTGTGATTCCTTTCCCAGCAAAAATCAGGGGCACTCTGGTAGATCGTTCCCAGAGTGAGTTTTTACCCGTGATTCCTTTTTCGCCTAGATGCCAGCCATGATCAGACCATAGCACAATTAAAGTGCTTTCGGCTTTTCCCGAAGCTTCGAGCGCATCCAAAAGCCTGCCAACCTGACTATCCATGAAACTGATACTTGCGAGGTAGCTTTTTACCAAAGGTTGCCATTGGTTTGATTTTTTCAACCATGAAAGCCTGGGTTCGGGGAGCTTCCAGTGCAGATACCAAGAGAATTCCGGGGTGTCATTACGATCATCATCCTTCACTGGAGGAAGGGTTACTTCCTTGGGGTAAAGATCGAACCATTTTTGTGATGCAAAACAAGGCACATGGGGCAGCCTATACCCGATTCCAAGGAAGAGCGGTTGTGTCTGCTTTTCCTTCAACTTGCTAATGGCCCAATCTGTGGTTTTCCAATCAGGTTGCTTCGAATCATCGTTCGGAAAAATACCCCAATCCATAGCAGGATGTTTGGCCGGTGTTTGTACAAAAGGTTTTGCAGGCTTGGGCATACCCGGGGCAGGGCCCCATGTAGCACATTCGGAAAGCTGATTTTTAGGGACGATGGATCCATCATGATAAATCTTGCCACAGATGTTGGTATCGTATCCTGATTTCATGAATGCCTGAGTTAGGCTGGTTGCCTTTACAAGAATGGGGGAGCTTCGCGGGCCAGGCATTAAGCCATAAACACCGGTTGAAGTTGGCCTTTTTCCAAAGAGAAGACTTGTGCGAGAAGGGTTGCATAAAGGCGATTGGCAGTGGGCGTTGGCGAAGAGAGTGCCTTTTTTTGCCAGCCTATCAATGTTGGGCGTCTTCACATCTGGATGGCCTTTCATGCAGCCTATCCAATCATTTTGATCATCGATGGAAATGAACAAGACATTGGGTTTATTCTGGGCAGGATCTTGGCCCAGAGTAAAAAGGGAAAACAGCGTTGCAATATAATAAAGCATGATTACCACCTGTCAGGGTTTTCTAAAAATCAGATGATTCCCATGTTAATGGAAATAAGTTTGATGGAAAGTGTATAAATGGGTACCGATCCGTAATTGATCGATGTTTTTTCTTCTAATTAATCGAAGTCGAAGGTGAAAAGCATTAGAATAGAAAAGGATATCCAAGTGCTGGTAATACAAAATGCAGGAAAATGAAAAACAATCAACGCTAGAACCTTTTTGCCAAGGCGTAAATGAATTGTTGGTTACGGGTGAAAAACTTGTTACCTCGCTGGGGGGTAATCCCGATTCATTGCCCGGATGGAAGGCTTTAAAGGCGCGATATTCTTCGTTTCAAATGCGGGGCGTTGATCCTGTTCTTATCGCAACTCTTTATGGCCCATCGGGTGCCGGAAAAAGTACCCTGTTTAAATTGCTCACGGGTGTTGATGTTCCTGCAGGCGGTGCAGTTAGGCCTTGCTCGATGGCTTGCGCTGCTGCAGTACCCGAGCCGCTTGATGATCCGCAAAAGCTCGCAGCATTGTTCCCCGGGTATATTGCAGAAAAACTGGTATCGCAAACGCAAATACGCCAAACCGATGGGCCGGATCAATTATTGTTTGCTACCTATGCTGAGAAGAAAAAGCAGGCTATTCAATTGGTGCTGGTGGATGTGCCCGATTTTAACACGGTTGAGAAAACCAATTGGGACAAAGCCGAGAAAATGCTCGAGCGGGCAGAGGTCGTTATTTTCATGGTCTATGACAACGCTTATTCTGATGACAAAGTAATTCAAGAACTTGCAAGGTGCTGTAAGAAGGCTGCATCGATGGCCTACATGCTGACCATGACAAACGCAGAAGCAGCGAAGCAGATATGGGCTGATTTGTTGCAAAAGGTTTCGGGCAAGTTTGCTGTATTTCAGGAACAGAGGGCGGATGGAAAAACGCTGCACCAGTTTCTATCAGAGAGCCCGGTATATTTCAGCCCGAGATCCGAACAACCGAGCCTGGAAAATGTTTATCCCCTCAATGAATCGACACCTCCTTTGCAATCGCTGTTGCAAGGTTTTGATGCGGAAAAAATAATTATCTCTGGGCTGAGAGAACCAGCATTGCAAACTGTGGTTTCTTGTACCAGCTTCATGGAAAATGAAGAATTGGGATTAGTTGGAATGCGAGATCGGGATCGTGCAATGCGTGCTGATTTGTTGGAACACGCTAAGGCTGTTGCCTTCCATGAGTTTCCCG
>CALARU010000240.1 GCA_937888715.1 uncultured Planctomycetaceae bacterium
TTGCCGCGGTTCTTGATGTGCGTTTCGCCAAAGTAGAAGCAGTGTTCGGTGAAGAAGGATGCCATGATTTTGTAGTCAACATACTTCTGGAGCTGGTCCTTGCGTACGAACTGGGAATGGATGATGGTAGTGCGGAGGTCTGCTGTGCGATCTTTTGCATTGCTTTGGTGGGCATCTAAAAATAAGTCGATAGCCGCATCCCCATTGCAATGCACGATTAATTGTAATTTGTTGTCGTAAATAAACCTGACGAAGTCGTGGAGTTGTGCCTTCGGGAACATTGGTTCGCCCACCCAGTTTTTTTCGCCTCCCGGGCCTCCAGTCAAGTAAGGCTTGGTGAAGTAGGCGGTACGGCCTTGAGGCGAGCCATCGACAGTGATTTTAATGCCGGCGAGTTTTAATCGGCTTTTGTACTTCCCGAATGTTTCTGGCGGATTGGTTTTCAAAATCGGCTTGGCCTCGGTGATGAAAGGGTAGGCAGCAATATCGATGAATAATAACTCTTTCTTGGCGGCCTTCTGAAGAAGTGCGATATCGCTTGCAGAGGTAGCGCCTTCTTGGGCGGTTGTGATCCCTGCTGCAGCATAGATCATTTGCCCTTCTTTGAATTGAGACAATAATTCTTCTTCGTTGGGGCTCGGCAGGTTGGTAAAGATCGGCAACCAAGCCGTTTCCATGAGCAGGCCTTCAGGTTCCATGGAACCCGGTTTGCGGTTGATCACCCCGCCTTTTGGGGTTGGGGTATCTTTAGTTATCTTAAATTTCTTCAGAGCTGCAGTATTGCAGACTGCCCCGTGAAGCGAGACATGCTGCACGAAAACTGGATTATCAGGAAAGGCTGCATCGAGATCGGCCGCGGTCAATTCGCGTTTCTCCTCGGTTGCATCGGGGTCGTAGCCATAGCCAATGATGAACTCGCCCTTGGGAATCTTGAATTGCTGCTGGTTTTTCTTCATTGCGTTGATGACATCTGGGATGGATTTTCCCGGGCCAGCAGGTGGGGCGAAACAGTTTGCCTGCTTTGATAATTGAAGGCTGTTGATGAAATGACTATGTCCATCTAGGAACCCCGGCACAAGCGTTTTGCCATCGAGGTCGATCATCTTTGTGGAATCGCCCTTGAGTTTTAGTACATCTGCTTTAGTGGTGACAGCAATGATCTTGCCATCCTTTACTGCCAGTGCTTCGGCCTTTGGGTTTTTGTCGTCTACGGTGATGATGTTACCGCCGTGATAAATGGAATCTGCAGGAGGTTGAGCGGTTGCGGCCGTTGCGAAGATTGTCGTTGCGATAAGGTTGAAGACGATTGTAGTCAAGCGCATGAGTTTACCTTTGAAAAGAAACATTTATTTACACTCGCCGTTTCGGGATAAAAGCTTCAACAAGCTGAATCCTTTTTGGCAAAAACTGTAAAAGCTGATAACCGATCTTAGGGGAACCTTTAACCCCGATCAAAACTATTTTTTTTAAAGGGATGTTGAGGTCACGGGATATTTTTTTCGAAAACCATGGCAATTGCAATCAATTAGTTCTATTTATTGCGATGTAAAACCACCTTGACACAATAAATGTGTATTGTATGACATGAATATTAATTCAGGTGTTTATTTGCAGATTTGCTTTATTGCTGTTCGGTTGGGGTTTGGTTGGGTCTAGTATAAAAGAATCTCATAAAAAACATGAAATAGCAGACTGGTTGGAAAGGCTATTTGGAAGTCCAAAAACAATTAGGCTGCATGCGGATTTCAATTTAGCATCTACAGTGTGTTTTATTCTTCATTACCAAACAATTGTGGTTGTCCGGTGCTTTTCAAAACACTGAACCATAAGTCGCCATACGGATCGACCTGATGACGGTTCCTTACAGCAAGGGGGATGGGCAGTAACACAAACCTGCCGTGCCATCGGCTCACTACCACATCGGTGAACCCTGCCATGGCTGCATGAACCGCATTGTGAGCAAACCGAAGGCAATAAACATACAAAAAAGCAAAGCCGACTGCCTTCAAAATAGGCAATCGGCTTAATGCGTTGACTGAATTGTGAAAGCGCTTTTCTAATTGGCTTTGTTGATTTTTAGATCACGAGCTTTGGTAAAGTCCGCGATGGCGGCTTCGGTTTTACCTAATGATTGCAGAACAATTCCACGGTTGTAATACGCTGCAGCTAGGTTGGGGTTTAATTCTATCGCCTTGGTGTAATCTGCGATTGCTTCGGGATATTTTTTCTGCTCATCATAACCAAGTCCGCGATTGCCAAAAGCCGTTGCTTGCTTAGGGTTTATCTCTATTGCTTTGGTGAAATCTGCAATAGCTTCTGCGATTTTGTTTTGTTTGTGTAGGGCGGAACCCCGGTTGATCAGTGCATCGACATCCTTGGGGTCTAATTCTATTGCTTTGGTGTAGTCTGCAACAGCTTCAGCATATTTGTTTATATCGTCATTAGTGACCCCACGGTTGAAGTAAGCTTTGGATGATTTTGGGTCTGCAGCGATTGCTTTGGTGAAGTCTGCAATGGCTTCAGGGAGTTTATTTTGGTTGTAAGCAACGATAGCACGGCCACTAAAAGCGTCGGCCATTTTCGGATCAAGCTCGGTGGCTTTGGTGAAATCTGCGATTGCCTCGGGATACTTTTTGAGTTCGCTTTGTACGACTCCGCGTTGAGTATAGGCAACTGCATCTTTAGGATCTAGGGTTATTGCTTTGGTGAAATCTGCGATAGCTTCGGGGTATTTATTTTGGTTGTTTGCGACGA
>CALARU010000241.1 GCA_937888715.1 uncultured Planctomycetaceae bacterium
GTCACGATCACGGACGCAGCAACAGGCGCATTCACTTATGTACCCAATGCCAATGAGAATGGTTCAGATAGTTTTGCCTTCAAGGTGAATGATGGAAGTTTGAATAGTGCGCCAGCAACCGTTACGGTGAATATCGTTGCGGTAAATGATACACCAACCGCAAATATACAAACCATCGCTCCAACGGAAGATACTACCTATAGTGGAACACTCTCGGGTACGGATATCGATAACAGCGCCTTAACTTACACCGTGGTATCGCAGGGTGCAAAGGGCGTAGTCACGATCACGGATGCAGCAACCGGCGCATTCACTTATGTACCCAATGCCAATGCAAATGGTGCAGATAGCTTTACCTTCAAGGTGAATGATGGAAGTTTGAATAGTGCGCTAGCAACCGTCACGGTGAATATCGCTGCGGTTAATGATGCACCAGTTGCGAATGCGCAATCTATTTCGCTAACAGAAGATACTACTTATTCGGGTACTCTAACTGGTTCCGATATTGATAGTGGCATCTTGTCATATTTTATTACGGATGAAAGTTCCAAAGGTACGGTTACTATCACAGATTCGGCTACAGGAGCATTTACTTATGTACCTTATGCCAATGCTAATGGTGTAGATTCTTTCTCATTTAAAGCATTTGATGGTGTTGAAGGTGGTCCTTGGGCAACCGTAACGGTGAATATCACTGCGGTTAACGATACACCAATCGCAAATATACAAACCATCACCCCCACGGAAGACACTACTTATTCTGGTATGCTAACTGGTTCCGATGTTGAAGGTAGTGCTCTCAATTACTCTGTGGTAACGCAGGGTACTAAGGGCGTGTTCACGATTACGGACGCAGCAACAGGCGCATTCACTTATGTGCCCAATGCGAATGCAAATGGTTCAGATAGCTTTACCTTCAAGGTAAATGATGGAAGTTTGAATAGTGCGCCAGCAACCGTTACGGTGAATATCACTGCGGTAAATGATGCGCCAGTAGCGAATGGTAGTGCAACACTTGATTCGGTTAATGAGGATGTAGGTTCCAATGCTCCTGGTGCCACGGTAGCAAGTTTGTTTGCTGCAACCTTCTCAGATTCGCAAGACAATCCAGCCAACACCTTTGCTGGCGTTGCTATTTCTAATTACACGGTCGATGCTTCCAAGGGCAACTGGCAATATTCTACAGATGCTACCACTTGGTTAAATCTGGCATCAGCAACCAGCAGTGCTGCCATAACTCTTAAGGCAACCGATTCCCTTCGCTTTGTTCCTGCTGCTAATTACAATGGCCCGGCAACTGCACTTTCCGCCAACCTGATTGAAACAGGCGGGGCAGCAATCACCAGTGGCGCCACGGTTAATTTATCGGGCGCTGGTTCCCAACTTGTGTTGGGCTCTAGCAATGTAATTGGTTGGAGTTCGGTATACAGCGGTGCATTTGCGGCAGACAATGTTGTTGATGAACAATCTGGATCGGTTGTGGCTGATATTTTTGGAAACAATTATTGGTTGGCTTCAGATCGTTCAGGTTCAGCATCTATCTTAATCGACTTGGGTGTGCCCACACCTCTTTCGAAAATAGATCTCTATAACACCACCAACACCGGCCATAATGATCGGGGCACATCCAATTTTCATATTGAAGTTGCCAATTCCATTACTGGTAATTCCGGAACCACTTATTCATTGGTAAGCGGTTTAACGGTGGCAAGCGGCACGATGGCCTATGAGACTGTTGGCGTAGCGCCAACGGCTCAAACTTTTGCTCTTTCCTCGGGTGAAACAGCATATCGTTATGTGCGTTTCGTGGTTGATTCTTCCAAAAGCAATAATCCTGGCCTACATGAATTGCGTCTGTTCGGGGTTGGCTCAGGTGTGGGCGAGGCGATGATTTATTCGCAAAACACGGTTTCTTTAAACCATACGATCACTGCGGTAAATGATTCACCTACTCTGCAAACTCCAGCAGCAATCACCATCACCGATACCTCTGCGACAGATAGCTTTACTGTAATTAACGGCAATTTGGTGGCAGCAGATGTAGATGCAAATACGACTCTAGCCTACAGTATTGATGGTGGAACTGTAGAGGGTACAGTATCAACCAAGGTTGGGACTTATGGCACCTTGGTATTAACGACTACAACAGGCGCATATACTTACACGCCCAACAATGCAGCGATCAATGCTCTTACAGCAAATGCATCTGAGACATTTACCTTCGGGGTTTCTGATAGCATCCTAACGACCAATGCGGATTTGGTAATTAATCTTGTTGCAGCGAATGACACACCAATCGTTGTATACATCGCTCCAGTGGTTTATACAAACACTAATGAAGTAGATGTTTTTGCAAATGCCACCGGAACTATTTTAGCATCCGATGTAGATGCAAATGCTGTTCTTGTTTATGGAATTGCAGGACAAGGTGTTGTCATCAGCAATGGAAGCGCCTCCTTATCAGGTCAGTATGGAACCTTGAGTATCGTGACTGCGACGGGTGAATACTCTTACGCGCCTAATCAGAGTCAGCTTGATCGTTTATCTGGTAATGCGGTCGATAATTTTACTTTCACCATCTCTGATGGCACAGCAACCGTAAACAAGCCTTTTGTCGTGAACATAAACGACAGGGAAACACCTTCTGTTGCGATTAGTTCGAATGTAACCAGATTAAAGGCAGGTCAAGTTGCAAACCTTACCTTCACTTTCACCGAAGTACCTGTTGGCTTTGATTTGAATTCTCTCAATGTAACCGGTGGTGCTCTTTCCAACCTAGTGGTTAGCGGAACCAGTTACTCTGCAGTATTCACCCCAACGATCAACAGTAATATTGCTGGTTCGATTTCCTTCAAGGCCGACAGCTACACTGATTCAGCTAATAATTTTGGCTCGGTTGCAACACTTGCTCCTTTAATAAGCGTTGATACCCTGCGGCCTTTGGCGCCGGTTGTGGTTCTTGCAAGTGATACCGGAATAAGTGCAACCGATAAAGTAACCTATGCGGGCATAGTCACGGTTTCAGGAATTGAAGCCAACGCAACTTGGGAATTCTCTAATGATAATGGTGTTAATTGGTCCCCTGGTCCAAATGATTTTACCTTTGCATTTAAAAATGATGGTGCCAAATCGCTGTTCACCAGGCAGACTGATGCCGCTGGCAATCTTGGCGCTGTCAATGAGTTTCTTTTCACCTTCGATACTGTAGCCCCAGCTATTCCTACCATTGCTTTGAATAAAGACACCGGGGTCAGCGCCTTGGATAAGATTACTAGAGATGGCAAAATTAATGTCGCTGGTTTGGAATCAACTGCAGGGTTTGAATACTCATTAAATTCTGGTACAAGCTGGACCCTTGGTTCGGGTAATTCGTTTACTCTTACAGGCGATGGTGCCAAGCTTGTGCGGGTCAGGCAGATTGATCTTGCAGGCAATATCGGTGCTGCAACTGCAGACCTTCAGTTCACTCTTGATACGACATCAACAACCCTAATAGTGAGCTCGAGTTCCAACAAGTTGAAGGCTGGTGAAACTGCAACCATTACCTTTACTTTCTCTGAAACCGCATTTAACTTCGATTATTCCGACATCTCTGTTGAAGGTGGCACGCTAAGTAACTTGGTTCAAAATGCGGCCAATCGGAAAATCGTCACAGCAACCTTTACCCCCTTGGTTAATAGCACCATGGCTGGGTTTATCATGGTCGGTACTAACTATAGTGATGCAGCAGGAAATTCCGGTACTCCTGCTGAGTTGGTCCCTGAGATTGCAATCGATACGGCTGTGCCTACCGTGGAAATCAGTTCCAGTGCTTCTGCCTTGAAAATCGGTGAAACTACACTTGTCACATTCTCCCTGAGTGAACCTACTAGTGATTTCACCCTTGCTGATATTACTGTTACGGGTGGCACACTTTCTAACTTTGCACAAAGCGATCTTTCCTATACAGCAACCTTTACCCCAACTATTGGCAGCACAACCACTGCAATCATCAACGTTGCAGCGGGCAAATTTGCCGATGCCTTTGCAAACCAGAATCTCGCATCCAATGCATTGAAGATTTCGGTTGATACTTCAGCCCCTGTTGCAACTTTTGCCCGTGTCGCAACGCCACGAAACACCGGTGTCAGTTCTTTGGACGTTACCTTCACCGAATCCGTTAGCGGTTTTGATGTTTCTGATTTAAGTCTTACCTTCAACGGTAATGTCGTTTCGCTTAGTAAAGATGTTAGCATTTCAGGTAGTGGCGCGAATTACACTATCTCTGGTTTAAACACGACTGCACAAGGTGCTTATGTTCTTACTTTGAACTTCAATGCTTCGGGTATATCTGATACCGCAGGAAATGCACTTGGTACTAATGCATCGGTATCTTGGTCGGTTGATACTTCTTCCCCTGCAGTTGCGATTACTTCTAGCACGAACAAGTTAAACCCAGGGCAGTCTGCAACCATAACATTTACTTTTTCTACCGCACCTACGGGTTTTGATGCTTCGGATATTACCGCAGTCGGTGGAACCATCAGTGGTTTTACTAAGAGTTCAAACACGGTTTATACTGCAACTTTGACCCCCGCTGCTAATTTCTCGGGTAAGGGTTCTGTGGCAGTAAGCAATGGCTACACCAATGCTGCTGGTACCGCGGGCCTTCCTGGGCTTTCCGAAACAATCGCAATCGATACTGTTGCACCTACCGCTGTGTTATCTTCTTCAGTTAATCGATTGGGTGTAGGCCAGACTTCGACCATTACCTTTACTTTCAGTGAAGCTGTTGCAGGATTTGATTCTGCTGATCTTCTTTCAGAAGGTGGCACACTCGGAACACTTGCTCAATCTGGTTCGAATCCTTTGGTGTACACTACCACCTTCACCCCAACAGCAGGCTTTACCGGCAAGGGTAAGGTAACTCTCTCAAATAATTATGCAGATATCTCGGGCAACCTAGGCTTAGGGGCGAATCTTGCACCCGAGTTAAACATCGATACCGCACCCGCAACAGTCGATATCATTGGTCGAGGTAAGCCTTTGACACCAGATACCAATTCCAGCGCGGTCTCCTTTAATGTTCGCTTCAATGAAACGGTTACGGGTGTTGATGCAAATGATTTTGAGTTGGTTCTTTCCACTGGCGTTACTGTCACCAATCCACTTTTTGTTTCAGGAAGTGGCAACAGTTACACGGTAGATGTTAGTGGTATTTCGAAGACCGATGGCACGCTGGGTATCCGCTTGAAGAGTGATGCATCTATCTTTGATACATTCAACAATGCCTTGGTGAATATGACTCCTGGCGAAAATCAATCCTACACGATTGATAACACCGCCCCCAATATTCTTTCAATCACATCTGATACAATCAGATTGGGTGCAACCAATACTGCGACCATCACCATCACCTTTTCTGAAGTTCCCAAGGGTTTTGATTCTTTCGATGTTGGAGCAACCTATGGCGCCATCAGCAACCTTGCTGTAACTTCAGATCCTAAGGTTTACACTGCAACCTTTACGCCATCGGGTGTGATAACTTCTGATGCAAGAGTCACTGTTTACCAAGGGTATTCAGACGCTGCAGGCAATGCAGGCACCGCTTTGACAATGCAAACGCCTATCGCTATCATTGCTGCACCTATGGGAAGAATTGTCCCGCAAAATTCTTTACCTGAAGTTGTTCCTTCAGGAAGCATCACGCTTTTGATTTCCTTTACTGAAGATGTTAATGACCTTGTCGATACTGATTTTACCACCACGGGCACGGTAACTCTTTCAGGCCTGCAACGCGTTGCCAACTCTCTTCGAAATTTCACCGTTGTTGCAACCGCTGGAGCACTTGAAGGAGACTTCTCGGTTGGGTTGAAAGCCAATGCAACGGAAGATAGTGGTTTGAGTGATAATAAGACTCCAGCCATTGCGCCAATCGCAATTAGGGTTGATGCCTCGTCTTCGTTTGCTACTGCAAAATCGGTAACAGTTACCCAGGGTTCAAAAACGAGCACCAGTGGTATTGCAGACAATATCAATGATGCGGACTTCTTTACCTTTACTGCCGGTTTTACAGGTAGCGTTTCCACCTTGGTAAAAGCCGATGGCAGTAACTTTGATCCCTTTGCAACATCCTATGTTCAAGATGGTTCCAATTATAAACTGCTTATTTCTGATGATAACTCTGGTGGTGGTACCATCAGCAAGATGGATTTCAATGTTACCTCGGGGAAAACCTATTTCATCAAGGTTCAATCCTTGACCAAGACCACAGGCAAATACATTGTGGAAATCACTGGTGGGGAAAAACTTGCTGATGACTATGGCGATGCTCAAGCAGATGCAGCGTCTCTTGTGGTTAATTCAAGTGCTCGAACCACCAACGGCACCCTTGAAAATAATCAGGATAAAGATTCATTCAAGTTTACAGCCTCGCAGACGGGTAAAGCTGCCCTTTCATTTGCTGCTTCCACTCTTGCAACAGGCAAGCTTGAAGTTTACTCAAACGCAACCACAGTGCTTAAAACATTAGCTTTCAATGGCAACGCTGAGTTTGATGTGGTTGCAGGCACGACTTACTACCTTATTGTTTCGAGTGATGCGGGTCATACGGGTGATTACTCCTTCACCATTTCCTCGCAGGCTTCGCTTTTATTCACCACAACCGCTGAGGTTTCCGTAGCCAAGGCTACCAACTTCCTACCTGTTGCGGGCAATGTGGATGTGTATACAGTTGTAGCTCCAGCGCCAGGTTTGCTCTCTATCTTGGTTGAAAACAAAGATCGCGGGATTCCAACTCAGCCCGAGTTTTCCGTCTACGATGCTGCTGGCACTAAGGTTGCAACGAATGTTGGTGCATCCTTCGGCCCTTCAGTAGCTTCCAAGCAGATCATTAACTTTAATGCTAATTCAGGCGAAACTTATCTCATTAAAATCGGGGAGACCGGTACCTTTACTGGTTCTTATAACATCACGGCTCAGGCAGATGATTTCGGTACGGTTTCTACCACACCTACAAGCCTCACCACTGGTTCGATTGCAGGGAAAATTGAACTCACAGGCGATGCAGATTTGTTCTCTTACAATTATACGAACAACTCGGGCATTACTGCCAAGCTGCAAATTATGCAGAATGCAGCACCGGGCAGTGCGTTGCTTTCTGGATTGTTTGTCTCTACCAATAGCGGTTCAAGTTGGATTGCCGCATCCCAAAAGGGAACCCTGATAGAACTTGAAGTTGACCCTGCTGTTACTGCCCAACTGCTTATCTGGGCTTCGGGCGCCTCTGGAAGTTCTGGTGCTTACAACATCACCACTCGGGTCGTCATCGATGATGTTGGCAACACGCTGGCAACTGCAACCACAGTGCTGTTGGATCAAAGCAATATCAGCACCACCAATAAAACTTTTAATTACTCGGGCGATCAGGATGTTTTCAAAGTTACCTTGAACAATTCAGGTACCACTCTCTTTTCCGTTGAGTCCAATGATGATTCTTTGTTTGACCCTAAGCTAACTATCACCAGCCTTAGTGGTCAGGTGATTGCCAGCGATGATGATAGTGGTAAAGGCCTTGGCAGCTTGATCGTTCTTGAAGGTACTGTTGGTGATACTTTCTACCTAACTGTTTCGGGTACTTTGAACAGCCCCAACGGCGTTCCTTATACTCTGAAGACTGGCGATCTTCCTGTGGATGATGCAGGTAATAAGCCTGATGCCAGTGCTGCCCCGCTGCCTTTCAATGCTCCTGTTGTGGTGAATGGAAAATCAACCCAGGTTGCGATTGAAAACAAAACCATCCGCCCAGCAATGCCAGGCATTGCAGACTTTGATGTGTTCCAGTTTACTGCAAGTGATACAGGTAGGTTTGAAATTTCCGTTTCACCCGCTGCTGGATCTACTCTAGCACCTTCCCTAAGCATCTTAGCCTCTGATGGCAAAACTGTTCTCGCCTCGACTTCTGCGAGTGCTGGCAAGGCTGTTTTCGCTCTGCCTTATCTGAATAAGGGTGATAAGGTTTTTGTAAGTGTTTCCGGTGCAAATAGTTCCGAGGGCGATTACACCCTTAAAGTCGAAACCCCCGTAAGCGTTGTTGATTTCTATGCCAACAGTTACAACGATACCGCCACTGGTTTACCAATTGGTCTGATAACTCTTTCTGGTACCACTAACGCTGGTTCCCTCGCCGCCAACGACATGAATGTCGAGGCTGCCCTCGATGTGGATGTATTCCAATTTACTGCAACGCAATCAGGACCTGTGAGAGTTCTTGTTTCCAAAACCACTACCAGTACCCTTGATACCTCCATCTCCATCATGGATGCTTCTGGTACGGTTGTTGCTTTCAATAACGATGCGGACCGAAATACCACCGACAGCGCCGCAGTATTTGAAGTTGCACTTGGTCAAGTTTATTACATCGGTGTTACCGGTAATTCGGGTACCACAGGCCAGTATGGTATCGTGCTGCAGGATCTTACCCCAACCGATTTCGATGGTTTTGGCGGCGACTTCTCCAATGCCACTCTCCTTATCATGGATTCAAACCTTGAGGTAAGTAGGGATGATTCTATTTCAAGTGCTGGTGACCGCGATCTCTTCATGCTTACCGTTGATTCTGATGGCGTGCTTGCGATTGGTTTGAATGCCCGTACCAGCAACCTTGATGGTTACCTTCGCGTTTACAACTCTGATAAGGTGTTGGTTGCAGAAGATAATGATAGTGGCACCGGCCTTGATAGTTTTATCTCGATTTCTGCAAGTGCAGGGGATGTATTCTACATTCAGACTGGTGCAGTTGGTTCTAGCATTGGTGATTACAAAGTCTGGGCTAAACTTGAAATCGATGATCATGCCAACCTAATTGGCTCCAGCGCCACAGCCTTGGATGTTGAAGAGAATTTTACCTACGATTTTGGTACCATCAATTCCACCTCGGATGTTGATGTTTTCTCTTATACTGCCACCTCTACGGGTACCATAACTATCAATCTTGGTGCTGATGAAGGTAGTTCGCTTGATACCTACCTTTTTGCCTATGATTCCACCGGGCAGATTTTGATCGATTACAATAATGATATTTCTACTACCGATAATGATAGTACCCTGAGTATTCAGGTGGTTGAAGCTCAGACTTATTACTTCAAGGTTTCAGGCGCTAGAGGTACTACCGGCGATTATATCCTTGATATTTCCCCCGTTGCTGATGATGTGGGTAGCTCCATCGCTGATGCAACCAATCTTCCTCTCACGGTGTCCAGCAGTACCGTTGCAAATACCTTGGTAGGTGCTACCAGTGGTTCCATCGAAACCAAAGGTGATACAGATTTTTACAAGGTTTCCATCAGTAATGCAGGCAGGTACCAATTCAATGTTTCAAAAGATTTAGCCTCTTCCAGCGGCCTTGAAGATACAACACTTGAAATCTATTCTGCAGATGGCCAGTTGCTCGGAAAAAACGATGATGCAACTTCAACAACTTCCGATAGTTCCCTTGAATTAAACCTTGCTGAAGATGACATTGTTTATGTTAAAGCAGCGGGCTATGGCGATAAAATTGGTGACTATGTTGTCGAAGTTGTTTATGTGGGGGCAGTCCTTGCGGATGATTATGGCAACACAACTGATAACGCTTCTTTCTTTGTATTTGATGATTCTAGTTCCTATTCACTTACTGGGGCTGCAATAGAGGTCGCTGGCGATCTTGATTATTTCACAGGTGTTGCTGATATCAACGGTGATATAAATATTACACTAACACCCGGTTCAACTCTTGATGGAGCCGTAAAGGCGTTCATTTCACGAGATGGGGTTATCGTTCAGGTGGCCAGTGAAAAAGCTACGGCACCTGGGGCCTCTCTTTCGTTTACTTTCTCGGTTGCTGCCTCGGACGAATTTTTCATCCAAGTTTCCGGATCCAATAGTACCGTTGGATCTTACGATCTAACGGTTACGAACACTGTTTCCACCAGTACCACAGATGCTCCTAAGGCGGTTGATTCCTCGGTGATCACTAGTACTGCAGATGAATTATCCGGGCAGTTTACCAAGGCCATCGCTGATGCCGATGATGGTGCCGATATCAATGAAATTAGCAAAAATATCACACAGAAACTTGTGGATGCCTTTATTGCTTCTATGGGGGGGACCCTCGATCAATCTTACATTATCCTCTGGCTCGATCCCGCGGACTTCAACTTCACTGGCACCGGAACAAATGTTGGTAATCTAGCTGGAAGTACTACCAATCAAGGTTCTTCCACCAGCCTTTCTACTAATGGTGCTCTTAATACCGTGATTGTCTCCGGTGCGCAGGCCTCTCAGTATAGCTTAAATATGACTGGCGTGGGTAGCGGGCAGGTTCTTGCTGGGGCGGTCATGGTTAGCGCAAGTGGCCAAATTGTTAATCCCGTTGTTACTATCGGCGGTTCTAGCAGCTCTGGTATTGCTTCCTCCGGTGGCGTACCTAAATCTGGTCTTAATATGGTTTTGGATTTTACCCCTTCATCCTCGGGTGGTAACAATGGTGGCGGTGGTAATGGTGGCGGTGGAAGTAGTGGCAATGATGGCGGAACTCAAGTAGGAGTTCTTCCGGGTAATGGTGGAAGTGCTGATTCATCGTCATCATCTTCTTCCTCTAGTTCGAGTTCTTCTTCCAGCAGTGCCTCGGGTGGTGGTGGTAGCTTTGCTTCACTCGTGAATGCGCTTGTTCAAACTTCATCTGTGGTTACAGGGACAGGTTCAGGCTCATTACTTGCAAGCCTAGCTGCAATTGCTTTTGGTGGCGGTGGCACTGCAACCACAGTGAATGAAAAGCAGCTTGAAAGAGACTTGGGCGGAGATGCCCAGGGTGATGGCTTGGAATTAGATGAAAAAGACACCCAAGAAGTTAAAATATTCTCTAGTTCGGATGTTATAAAATCTACTGCATCATTTGTTTCGCTATCTTTTGCTGAAGCATATAAAGGCACTGAACTGGCGATATTCAGTACTTTACAGGCGGAACAACAGGTGGTTTCTGAAATTGCAAATATCCTTGATAAAGTTCTGCCTATCCTAGTTCCCACGGAATTTGAAAACTCTGTTGAAAACATTCTGGTGCAAACCGAGAAAACATTGTTGGAAGAAGGTAAGGAAACTTTGACCAAGGTTGCAAACACTCTTACCGACTTGGTTCAGGCAAGGCTTAGTAAAAATATTCCTGCTGGTCAGCCTGCCAAAAACAAAGCTGATGCAAAAATCAGCACCTTTGAATTCGTAGCTGCAAACTTGGTAGATGCCACTAAGAACGATGACGCTGTTGAAGATAGTGAGTATTCGGGTGAAATTTGGTTCGAACAAGAATTACCTGAAGGTTTTGAAGAGATGGTTAACTTCACCTCTGTGAATCGAAACAACCCTGAGGGGGCTTTATTGGGTTCGCCAATTGTTGTGGATGAACAAACTAATAAAGTTGCCGAAGTTGCTGGCCTTATCGCTGGTGCTCTTCTTGCTCCTAGTTTCCTTAACGGTGCTTTGGATGGCAAGAAGACTCCTGCAATCAAAAAGCCCAACTCCAAAAAGCGTAATTCCTAAATCCTGCATCGTTCATGGTATGCATGTTTTTAGCTAAGGTTGATTTAATACATGCCATTTTTTGCATTAGTATTTCATCAAATGCGATGAAAAATTTACCAGTGGTATCTTTGTGTTTCGATCCTAGGATCATGATTTGGATTTTACTAGTAATATTCAGCTTAAAAATTTATCATGATGTTAACTATCCTAGGGAATCACCATGCATCCTATTTCACGTCGTGAAGCGATGGCCTTATCTGGTTTGACGGTTGCTGGATTTTCTCAATCCCGGCAACCAGCTAAGTCTTTTGGCCAGGCCAAGGCCTGCATATTATTGTTTCCTTATGGTTCCCCACCTCAGCATGAGATGTTTGATCCCAAGCCGGACGCCCCGGTTGAAATTCAAGGCGAAATGAAATCCATTGCCACATGTATGCCAGGGGTTCGTATTGGAGAGGGAATTCCCGCACTTGCACCAATAATGGATAAGCTTGCTGTTATTCGTTCGGTAAATCATCCTTACCCTCAGCATGGGGTTGCTTACGCTGTTACGGGAATTCCGACTTACACGCCAGCACTTGAAGACAAACCGCGCGATCCCCGCCACTGGCCATTTATTGGTTCTGTTGTGGATTACATCGGGCAACTTCGTTCCGGTGGTGTTATCCCCACTGTGCCACGTAATATTGCACTGCCTTGGCTTCTGAATTCCAAAACCGATTTAAATGTTAGTGCTGGTCCCTATGCTGCATTTCTTGGGCAGGCGCATGATCCCGTCTGGACGGATTTTGATGGAGCGGGCACTAAAAATGCTCCCCGTTATACGGATGGACAGACCAAGGATTATTTAGATCCCTTTCAAGAAACCAGCTTAGGGGGCAAGTTTTGTATTTCTTCCCTTGGGCAAAAAGTGGATGGTCTTTCCCCAGAACGATTGCGGGAAAGGCGTGAACTTTTACACCGTATGGAATTGGTTCCACCTCGGCTGTTTGATAAGCATCGTGACCTTGCTTTTTCTTTACTAATGTCTGGGAAGACTCTCAACGCATTGGATCTTAGCCGTGAGCCGCAACTCTTGCGCGAAAAATATGGCACTACTCTCTTTGGGCAATCTTGTTTGGCAGCACGAAGGTTGGTAGAGGCGGGCAGTAAATTTGTGACTGTTTTCTGGGATGGTTTTGGCCAGTTTGCCAATTGTGGTTGGGATACACACAACAACCATTATCCCCGCCTTAAGAATTATCTGCTACCTAGTTTTAATCAGGCTTACCCCACATTGATCCAGGATTTGGAATCACGGGGCATGCTTGATTCTACCTTGGTCATGTGGTTGAGCGAACATGGTCGAACACCCAAAATTGATAGCAAGCCCAAGGGTGCGGGCCGTCATCATTGGTCCCAGGCTTATTCGGTGGTTCTGGCGGGCGGTGGGGCGGCTCGGGGTAAGGTGATTGGTAGTACGGACAAGTATGCAGGCGAGGTCAAAGATACGCCGGTTTCCCCTAAAGATATCCTAGCTACAGCATTTTACCTGCTTGGTATCGATCCTGAAACAAGGGTTCCTGATACATTCGGCCGGCCTATGCCAATTGCAGGGGAGGGGGTTGTTAGGCACGAACTGCTTGCGTGAAATGAACCATTAAATAATACAAATTAATTTGTATTATTTAATATTCTTAATAGAGTCTTTTTTTGGTGATAGTGTTTCTTTTAGAGTCGTTGGTTTTGGTGCTTTTAAAAACTATAAGAAAATAGTGTCATGCCAAAATAGAATTAGTTTTAAGGAAACCGTACTTCGCTATAAGTTTATGAATTTTAATTGTTGAGTCTGATAATCATTTTACCCGGGCAATTGGTGCCGCAAAAGAGGCAGCACCCTGCCTCTTTTTTTAGCTATCGGTGGTTCTTGTTGTTGGTTCACGAAATGGCAAAAACAATCATGATTTAGCTTTACACCGGGATTATTAGAATTCCTCATACACAAGCAATAACAACTTTGTGTCAAGTTTTACACCAAAAAAACTTGACAAATTTTCGCATCAATAAAATAATTATTATATGAGAAGTAATGCAACTAAATCTGGCTTGGATCAACCCACAACTGCGGATACTGTCCGTAGACGAATCCAATCTGGCGGTGAGCGTGTTTGGCGCTTTGTAGATTTTTCTGGCATGCCTTTTCCGGCCTTAGCCAAAACTCTATCCCGATTGACACGCACGGGGATGATCCAGCGCTTGGGAAAAGGGCTTTACTATCGAGCCAAGCAGACAGCTTTCGGCCCAAGCAAACCGAATATTTCAAAGATCCGATCTCTTCCCGTTCTACGAAAGGGGATCTATCTTTCAGGAATCGCCGCTGGAAACCTACTTGGCTTTACAACACAGAATCCTGCGAAGGCGGAAATTTCAACCGATGGCTCAAGCCTTCCTCGCTTGATAGTTGGTAAAGAAACAATCATTCATACAAGAAGGCCCGGAGCTTGGCGTAATCTTTCACAAACTGAAGCTGCGCTTCTAGATTTTCTCCGCAATCGTGGCGATTCGAGTGAACTCTCTGCAAAAGAAACCAAAAAAAAACTGCTTGAACACTTCATGGCTCCAGGGCTTTTTGGGAAATTGTTAAAAGTTGCTGAATCGGAACCGCCCCGTGTTCGTGCCCTTCTTGGTGCAATCGGCCAAGAAATCGGTCAACCAAAAAATAAACTTCTTGCATTAAAAAACAGTTTGAATCAACTTTCCCGCTTTGATTTTTGCATTCTTACTGCGCTGTCTTATGCACAGGAATGGCAGGCGAAGGAGCGCAATTCTGATGAAATTATTTGAACACCCAGAGTTTTGAACAAAGTGTTGCCCTATTTCCACCTCCGGAACTTGGCGCAGTTCTGGCTAAGGAGTTTGAAAAACAATGTAAGTTATTATGTTTTGGCGATTTTCCGACATGGAAAAATCTTCAAGTTCGCTTAAGTGGCATTCGCAATTTGCTATAACGCACCCAAATAAAAAATAACGAATAGTATTTCGTTTATTTAAAGATACGATTTAGGATTTAGTTTTAAAAACAGATTGAGGAGGCAACCTTGCTTTTTTTTAGCTATCAGGTAAACTGCAAACGGCTTTATCCCCGTTAAGAAGCTTAATATTTTTCCCACCCGCCTTCGGCTGACCATCTACCAGGAGGCGTTCCGTAGCCAGTCATGACAGCCACCAACGGCCTAAGAAAAAAATTCAGATCCTGAACAATGATATCAAGAATGTCTGGTGTGTATTTTAAATGGGACTTTCTAATAAACCCCTTCCATTGCTTCTGTTTTTCCGCATTTGTTGAAAAATCTGATGATAGCGCCACAGGGTCTAACTCAATTGTAACTCTGCGGTTTTTAAAAGTATTTTCTATGGCTTTAATTAGGACATCTCCATCAAATTCAAAATGCTTCGATAAAAACCAAATATCAAAGTAATCTTTCATGCGACTATTAAAAATCCCAAGCCTAATCATGATCTCGAATTTTTCGGCAATTACAGTCTCCCGAGGATAGCTGAGAATCTCAGGTGCAGGAAACTCAAGTATGGTTGGGAACCCCACTGCCATTGCGTTTGGAGTAACAACATCACCAAATCCAATATCTATTTGCATGCTAATCCTGACATTACCCAGAGTGCCTTCCAGAGTTATTCGAAGCCCCTGGTAATCCGCCTCTTCCTGAATTAAACAGGCTTGCACAGTTTTTGGATTAAAAATCCAGCCATCTGGTTCCACACTTTCAGCGCAGATTTCACGGAATAGCATTTCCATCGTTTGCAAATCATTTCCAATACACGCAAGAAAATCAATATCCTTGGTTGGGCGGGATCCGGGAAAACCCCATGCCGAGAATAATAGTGCACCTTTCAGGATAAAGTGGTGCTTATGCTTGGATTGCGACACTCTGTAAAGGAACCTTTCCATGGCATGCCTTTGCAGAATTTCCTGAAAAAACATTCCGTTGGCTTTTGCAACATTCGCAAGTTTTTGTCGCACCGAAGCACTTAAATCTTTTTTCACAGCAGTGCCTCTAGATACGGTTTTGCAACCTGGGTAACTCTGCATATTTTTAGAAAATGCATGATCTGATTTGTGCGAACGCCGCCCTGACTTTTGTAGGCTCGAATAGCTTCGATGATGGTATCAGTACCTACAAGGTTTCTATGCTTAAAACAGTCAGCGATTGTTTTTTCTCTGCTATAAACCTTTATGGGAAACCCATCGATCTTATGAATTTCAATGCCATTTTCATAGGCTGCTGGAACTACTCGCATCGAATGAATGGGGGGATATTCAAGCCTGGTTGGTTCTGCATTTCGCGGAATTGCAATCCATACTTCATGTGGAATCTGCGTGGTCATTTTGTGAAAAGAGAGGGCTGAAAAAAGATAAAGGACAGCCTTTGGAATCTTGCAGGCTACGGCAACTAGATCTGGAACTTGGAATGGCTTGGAATCCGATAGCTGATAAAGGCCACGGGCAACCGAATGAATCACCTTTTCCTGTACCATTTTGTAAAGGGTGCTTTTTGTTATGCCTTTTCGAAGGGCATCAGACAT
>CALARU010000242.1 GCA_937888715.1 uncultured Planctomycetaceae bacterium
GCAAAAATCTTTTTCATAACTTTCCTTCTCTGGAAGTAGTGTTGAGTATTTGAACTAATGAATACTCTCGATGAATTAAGCTAGGAAGTCAAGGTGGGAATCAAACCGGTGCCGGGGCACTTTTGACCCAATTGCGCTGTTTTCACCTGTGTGCCTTATTGTAAGGCATAATGCTTGTTAATCGTGCATTTGGGTTTGTATGTCAAAATTTTAAAGGTGAGACGAATAAGTGTTTTCTGTGAAAACACTAAAACAAGTTATTTTTCCCGCCTCATATCTGGGGTATGTGATTTTTTCTGCTGCAGCAATTATTATATGGCACGGTTTTTGCATCATCAAACTAAGATGAATAGTGCTCCATATTATTAAGGCTTAAAATGAGCAATGACGGAAAAGCAAACAGAATTGATTTGTTCAATTTCAAAACTGCTCCGATGCGTGCTTTTCATATGACTTGGATGGCCTTTTTCCTTTGTTTTTTTGCCTGGTTTGCGGCAGCTCCCTTGATGCCTGTCATTCGCAAAGAGATGGCGTTGACCGATAGTCAAATTGGAAACATTATTATTGCTTCGAGCGCAACCACTATATTTGCCCGCCTTTTGATTGGATGGTTGGCAGATAAACTTGGGCCGAGAATTGTTTACACTTGGTTGTTGGCACTTGGTTCGCTGCCTGTTGTTTGTCTTGGTTTTGCTCAGGATTACCAGAGTTTTATGATTTTTCGATTGATGATAGGAGCTATTGGCGCTTCTTTTGTTCTTACGCAATATCATACGACCTTGATGTTTTCCAGTCGTTGTGTGGGTACCGCAAATGCGACCACCGCTGGTTGGGGGAATCTTGGAGGCGGTGTTACCCAAATCCTGATGCCTCTTATTTTTAGTGGTTTTTTGTTTCTGGGGTTTTCCGAATCCATTGGATGGCGTTTGGCGATGGTGATACCTGGGACCATGATGTTTTTTGGAGCGTTTGCCTATTACTATTTCACGCAAGATACCCCACTGGGAAATTTCACGGATCTTGCTAGGGAAGGGAAAGGGATTCCTGCCGGAAAAGCCAAGGGGCGGCTTAGGGATTCCATCAAAGATTATCGTGTTTTAGTGCTTTCCGCAGCTTATGGAGCGAGTTTTGGATTGGAAATAACCGTTCACAATATGGCTGGACTGTATTTTGTTGATAAATTTGAAATGGGACTGAAGGAAGCTGGTTTAATTGTTGGTTGCTTTGGGCTATTAGCCATATTTGCCCGAACTCTTGGGGGATGGATCAGTGATTTAATCGCAGTAAAAGGCGGAATCCAAGGCCGTGCTGGCGTGCTGGGTTTTTGTCTGCTCCTCGAAGGAGTGTTCCTGATGCTTTTTTCCCAAGCAACGCCATTGCCATTTGCGGTGACATTGCTAATCATTTTTGGTCTTTTCGTTCATGCTTGCTGTGGGGCAACCTATGCGATTATCCCGTTTATTAATAAGAAAGCGGTCGGTTCCGTTGCGGGAATAGTCGGGGCAGGTGGTAATCTTGGGGCCGTTTTTTCGGGCTTTCTTTTCAAAGGGGCGTTGCCTTGGACCAGCGCTTTGTTGCTACTGGGCGTTTTTGCAACTGCCTGTTCCTTGTTGCTTCTATCCTTGAAGTTTTCAAAGTTCAAGGAGGAAGAAATTCCTTTTAATACTGATGATTTGTTGGCAAAGGTTGCCGGCTGATTTTTAACTCTGAATGAAGCGGTAATCGTCAGAAATTTTCTTCAAGAAACAAATGAAAATGTCAAATCCAAACCATGGTCTATTTGCAGACCTTTTGCAGGAAGCTCTTCGAAGCCAGCAAGACTTATCTGCAGTCGAAAGATTTTCCCGTGAACACGAAGAAGGGGAAATTCATACACAATCAAGATATTATAAAAATCTTATCCCACTTTCTCTGCCTAAGCAAGGTGAACAATATGGCTTTGAAGTAGATCTTGATTCCTGTACAGGTTGCAAGGCTTGTGTTACGGCATGTCATGTCATGAATGGGCTTGATGAATTTGAAGTATGGAGGGAGGTCGGTACCTTGGTGGGTGGCAGCGTGGAATTGCCGATGGCGCAATATGTAACTTCCGCGTGTCATCATTGCCTGGATCCTGAGTGCTTGACCGGGTGTCCCGTGAAAGCCTATGAGAAGGATAAGGTGACTGGAATAGTTAAGCATTTGGATGATCAATGTATTGGGTGTCAGTATTGCGTTTTAAAATGCCCTTATGATGTTCCAAAATATAATGAACGGATTGGTATTGTCCGAAAATGTGACATGTGTAGTGACCGACTCTCATCGGGGGAGGCCCCTGCCTGCGTTCAGGCCTGTCCCAATAAAGCGATTAGAATCACGGTGGTGAACAAGCAGAAGGTGAGGGAAGATTGCGAATTGGATAGTTTTTTACCTGGGGCCCCCGACCCCACCCATACACATCCCACTACGAATTATAAGACGCAACACGCGCTCCCCAGAAATCTATTGCCTGCGGATTACCATGTGGTTCGTCCTCAACCTTCCCACATGCCTTTGGTTTTCATGCTGGTATTCACCCAGTTGTCGGTTGGAATTTATATAGTTCAAGGAATTCTTGGATTTTTCTCTGATTATCAAATTGGAAGCCTTGCTTGGAAAGTGAATTTGATTTCAGGTTTTATCACCGGGATACTTGGAATCGGAATTAGCACTTTCCATTTGGGCCGCCCCCTCTTGGCTTTTCGTGCTTTCTTAGGATTTCGAACCTCTTGGATGAGCAGGGAAATTGTTGTTTTTGGGGCCTACATGGCGAGTGGCGGAACCCTTGTTTTATTCCTCCTGATTCCTTTTAATAACGATGTTAATGGGTGGGTTAATAGTTTTCATATGGTTACGATAGTATTTGGTTGTCTGGGTGTTTTTTGCAGTGCCATGATCTATCATGACACGCCACGGCCTTACTGGAATTTTGCCCGAACTGGCAGAAGGTTTTTTTTGACGACCATCGGACTTGGGATTAGCGGGGTTTTCTTTTTAAGAGTTCTTTCGTTGGGTTTTAAAACCAGCACATCGAATCTTGAAATATTGGATTTTCCAGGCAACTATCTCTTGCCTACTTTAATGATTGTTGGTTTGGTGAAACTGTTGGATGAAATCGGGTTTTTGTTCCATCTGGGTGATAAGCGCAATACGATTTTCAAAAAGTCTGTTCATCTTTTACTTGGTCCCCTCTTGCAGATTTTTGCAGCCAGAATAGTGTGTGGCTTGGTGGGAGGGGTGGCCCTTCCGCTGATTTTGATCATGGATCGTGGGAATGCTCAATCCCACGGTGCAACCAGTTTTCTTTCCTTTTTTCTTGTGTCCAGCTTTGCCAGTTTGCTGGTTGCGGAACTGCTTGAAAGAAAATTATTTTTTCAAGCAGTGGTTCCGCCCAAAATGCCAGGGGCGATTGCGGAATAACATACAACTAAGGAGCGGGTACTACCATGGATTCAGGGTTGTTTTCATTGCAGGCTAAGACGGGTCCCTTGTCCAGGGATCTTTTACTCGAACCTTCCAAATTTGGATTGGGCAAATTACCTTTTAAATCCACGCCCGATTTTGCTACTCGCATGGTGTGCGGGTATTGTTCAATTGGGTGTGGCTTGATTGGGCATTTGAAAAATGGCCAGGCGGTTGGTTTGTCCCCTGCCACTGAATACCCTGTAAATATGGGTATGGCTTGCCCCAAGGGTTGGGAAGCCCTGGAAGTTCTGCAGGCCCCTGATAGGGCAAAGGCTCCTCTGTTACGAAATAAAATATCTGGGATCTTGGAGCCATGTACCTGGCACGAGGCCCTCACTTCTTTTTCGGAACGCTTTAAAGGAATTCAAAATAAGTATGGCAATGATGCGGTTGCTTTCCTTTCTACCGGTCAAATTGTCACGGAAGAAATGGCATTTTTGGGTGCCTTGGCAAAATTCGGCATGGGAATTCTGGACGGAGATGGAAATACCCGGCAATGCATGGCAACTTCTGCTGTTGCATACAAACAATCTTTTGGCTTTGATGCTCCGCCTTATTCCTATTCTGATTTGGAATTATCTGATGTAGTTTTCTTGATTGGTTCCAATATGGCGATAGCCCATCCAATACTTTGGGAGCGGGTTTTAAGGAACCCAAACAATACCAAGATTTTGGTGGTGGATCCGCGAAAAACAGAAACCGCAATGGCAGCGACAAGCCATCTGCCCATTCTGCCAAAATCAGATTTGGTTTTTCTTTATTGTTTGGCCCAGGTATTGATTGAAAATGATTGGGTGGATTCTGAATATATTCAGTCAGCAACTCATGGTTATGAGGAGTTTGCTGCTTTTGTAAAACCATTTACTCCGGAATCTCAATCGCATCTTATTGGGCTCACACCTGAAGTGATTCGTGAAGTAGTTAAAATCATCCATGAAGGCAAAAGCGTTTCTTTTTGGTGGACGATGGGGGTCAACCAAAGCCATGAGGGCACTCGGACAGCGCAGGCGATCATCAATCTTGCGTTGATGACAGGAAATATGGGGCGTCCAGGAACGGGGGCTAATTCCATTACGGGCCAATGTAATGCCATGGGGTCCAGGCTTTTTTCTAATACCACGAATCTGTTGGGTGGGCATGATTTTTTAAACGAAGGGCATCGCCAAAAAATTGCTGACTTACTTGGAATCGATGCAAGTCGCATTCCCACGAGAAACAGCCTTTCCTACCATGAAATCATCCAACAAATTGAAAAAGGCAAGATAAAGGGCCTTTGGATAATTGCCACTAATCCCGCCCATTCGTGGATTGAAAAAAACGCCTTATTTCGTGCTTTTCAAGGGTTGGATTTTCTCGTGGTGCAAGACATGTATCACAGTACCGAAACCGCACAGATGGCAGATTTGGTGTTGCCTGCCGCAGGGTGGGGCGAAAAAGATGGGACATTTATTAATTCTGAAAGAAGGATTGGCTTGGTGAAAAAGATCGCCAAAGCTCCGGGGCACGCCTTGGCAGATTTTAGCATTTTTAATTTGATCGCCAATTATTGGGGGTGCGCTGATCTATTTAAAGAATGGAAAGATCCTGAAAGTGTTTTCCAAATATTGAAAAAAATCTCGGTGGGCCAGCCTTGTGATTTTTCCGGGATCAAAGATTATCTGATGCTTGAGGAACAGATGGGGATTCAATGGCCTTTTTCACAAGCTGATGCAACTCTTGGACCGCCTTTGGTTTCCCGTAGATTGTTTGAGGATCGTCGGTTTTTTAATGAGGATGGCAAGGCCCGTTTTATATTCGAATCTCCCAGAGCCCCTTTGGAAATCCCTGATTTGGATTTCCCTTTTTGGTTGTTGACAGGTAGGGGGGCTGCCTCTCAATGGCATACGCAAACCAGAACGGGTAAATCCCAAGTGCTGAATAAGCTCTCCCCAAAATCCATTTATGCGGAGATCAATTATCAGGATGCCAAAGATTTGGGGATTGCTCCGGGCACCAAGGTTCGTGTTACAACCAGGCGCGGCAGTTTGGTTGCCAACACTTCTATTTCTCATTCCATTCAAAAAGGGCAGGTCTACCTACCCATGCACTATGTGGAAACAAACTGCCTTACTTTGGCCCAGTTTGATCCTTATTCCAAGCAGCCAAGTTACAAGGCCTGTGCGGTTAAATTGGAGCCTGTCAGGCCCGAATAGAAAGGATAGTTTATCATGACTGATCAAGAGTTTACCGAGGAGCAAAAACAATATCTACAGGGATTTGCAACCGGCACTGACCTGTTTAGAAACGCCAATGGTCTGAAACCCCTTGCAGGATTATTAGGGTCATTGCCTGTTTTGAATCAGGCGGGAAATGGAGTTAACTCTGGTCAAACCGTGACTGTTGGCGGTGCACAAAGACCGGACATTTATGCACAGGATCAAACTCTGGCCTTGGGAAAAAAATTATGCAATGAAGAAAAATTCAAGCGGGACAGTAATCCCCTAGAGGTTTGGGATGCCATTAGTGAAAGAGCCGCAAAAGGGGTATTTCCAAAGGGTGCGGATGTTTTTCTGACAAAATATGAGGGCTTGTTTTTTGTCGCACCCGCTCAAGATTCCTTCATGGTTCGATTGCGCTTGGCAGCAGGAATTGTATCCAGTCACCAATTTCGTGGCGTGGCAAATCTAGCTGAAAATTTTGGCGGGGGGTACTGCCATGTTACCACTAGGTCGAATCTTCAATTCCGTGAAATTCCTGCCAAACATGCTATGGATGTGTTGATGGGGCTCCATGATCTTGGCATCATCAATCGTGGTGCAGGTGCGGATAATATTCGCAATATCACAGCTAGTCCCACGGCTGGTATTGATCCTCAGGAGTGGATCGATACCCGGGCTCTTGCTAGACAAATGCACCATTACATTTTGAATCACTCGGAAATGTTTTGTCTCCCCAGAAAATTTAACATTGCTTTTGATGGGGGCGGAACTATCAGTACCGTTGCGGATACCAATGACATCGGCTTTATTGCAGTCCGAATTAATGATAAGCAGGCCTCCCCAGCTTTTCCCTCGGGCGTTTATTTCCGCATGGAACTTGGTGGTATTACTGGGCATAAAGATTTTTCCAGAAGTTCCGGGGTTCTTCTTCGGGCTGAACAATGTGTACCCGCTGCGGCTGCTGTGCTTAAAACATTCATAGCACATGGGGATCGCACCGATAGGAAAAAAGCCAGGTTAAAATACTTATTAGATTCATGGGGGTTTGATCAATTCCTAGAAAAAGCCCAGTCGTATTTGTCTTTCCCCTGGCCCTTGTTTTCAGAAGAAAGCATTGAAGTTCCTTCTTCACCTAATCCTATGGCTCATGTAGATTTTCATCCCCAAAAACAAGAGGGATTTTGTTATGTGGGCGTCGTGCTTCCCGTGGGAAAAATGACCTGCAACCAAATGCGTGGGATTGCAAAAATTTCTGATCAGTTCGGTTCAGGTGATTTGCGTCTTACTGTTTGGCAAAATGTTTTGATCACCGACATTAAAAATGAAGATGTCCCACTGGTCAAAATTGAAATCGAAAAACTTGGGTTGCACTGGTCTGCCACCCACATTCGCGCAGGATTGATTGCCTGTACTGGAAGTAAAGGGTGCAAATTTTCGGCATCAGATACCAAAGGGCATGCGGAGATTATAGCCCAACATCTGGAATCCCGTTTGAAAATGGATCAGCCTGTAAATATTCACCTCACTGGTTGCCATCATTCTTGCGCCCAGCATTACATCGGGGATATCGGCCTTCTTGGCATTAAGGTTCCGCAGGGCGACGACACGGTGGATGGGTATACTATTTTTGTTGGTGGTGGCCATGGTAAGGTTCGCAGTATTGCGCAGGAGCTTTTCAAAAATGTCCCTGCAAATGTAATCCCGGACACCTTGGAAAGTATTCTTCGCTGCTATCTCCAGCACCGTTTGAATCCCGAACAGCGCTTTTTTGAGTTTGCCCAAACTATTACAATTGAAAATTTCCGAACCCTTATCCAAGAACCAGCACCTTTGGTCGAAGTGAAATAAAGGAAATCTTCATGATTCCATTGATCCCAGAATCTGGCCCATTTTCAAAAGATCAGCGCTCTTGGCTGAATGGATTCTTTGCTGGCCTGCTTGGAGTTCCTTCAACCGGGATTGTTTCCGTTTTCAACCCATCAACCACTCTTTTTGGACAATCTGTTTCCCCTACAGTTGGCGAGGTTGAAGAAGATCAGCCTTGGCACGATTCCTCATTATCTCTCCAGGAACGATTACAGTTGGCCAAGGGGAAATCTATTCAGGGTAGGTTGATGGCTTCCATGGCGCAATTGGATTGCGGTAGCTGTGGTTATCTTTGTAAAACTTATGCGGAATCGATTGCTTCGGGAAAGGAAAAAGATCTTTCTCTTTGTCAACCCGGGGGAAAAGAAACTGCAAGCAAATTAAAAGAACTTTTTTTAGCAGAGGTGAATGGGGTAACAAATTTCCAAAAGTTGCAACCGACTGCGATTCCTGCGACCTCAGTAGGTTTTGATAAAAACAATCCTTTCCTCGCACCTTTACTCGAAAACCAACATCTTAATGGGCAGGGCTCTGCAAAGGATACCCGCTTAATCGCTTTAGATATTCGTGGGAGTGGTATTCAGTATAAGTGTGGCGACAGTCTTGGAGTATTTCCGCAAAACTGTTTTGAACTTGTGCACCAGATTATTTATTTGATTGGAGCACATGGTGGCGAAATAATCACCCTTGGGGAGGGGAAAAACATCCCCCTCAGGGAAGCTTTGGCTCTGCATTTTGACATCGAATCCCCTTCGGACGATCTATTAAATCTTCTTTTTTCTTGCGCTGAGGATGGATCTAAGATTAATGATTTGCAGAGGTTAGTTAAAGGGGAAGTGGTTGCTGGTATTGATGAAAATCATGGTGTTATTGAACTGCTTCGTTTTGCCTGTACTGCCCCCCTTAATCCTCAAAACTTTGTGGACACATTAAAAAAAATCCGCCCCAGGCTTTATTCTATTTCTTCTTCACCTGTCATGTTTCCGGATCAAATTCAATTGACCGTGGGGATGGTGCGATACGAATACCATGGCAGAAAAAGGAAAGGCGTCGCTTCGACTTTCCTTGGTGAACGGGTTCGAATTCATGAACCTGTTCGAGTTTTTGTTCAACCATCGCATGGCTTTGCCCTTCCAGAAAATCCTGATTGCCCAATGATTATGGTGGGTCCGGGTACTGGAATTGCCCCTTTTCGTGCATTTCTTCAGGAGCGCCAAGCCACCAAAAGCAAAGGAGAAAACTGGCTCTTTTTTGGAGACCAGCACGGAAAAACCGACTTCCTTTATGAACAGGAACTAAAGGAGTTTCAACATTTAGGTATGCTCACCAAACTGGATACCGCTTTTTCTCGGGAAACTGAAAAGAAAATCTATGTGCAAGACCGCATGATGGAACATGCAAAGGAAATTTGGGAATGGCTTCAAAATGGCGCATGCTTTTATGTCTGTGGAGATGCCATTCGCATGGCCAAGGATGTGGATTTGGCCCTGAAGCGTATTGTTTCTGAGCAGGGCGCTATGTCTCCATCGGAAGCTTCAAAATTCGTGGAAAATCTTGCAAAGGATAAGCGCTACTGCAGAGATGTTTATTGAGTTTCTCAGGTAGTGCCTTTTTACCAAATACACTACAATAGAGATGGTAGTTAAGTGTTACTAATACGCTTTAAGAAAATTCAGCACGAGCTGATTTAATGCCCAGCAATTCCCAGTCACCCGATAAAAGCCCATGATGCCGGCCCCGTCTGCTGCAACGGCTGGTTCGGCTCGGAAGCGTTCAAGACCTCGCATGCCATGCCCCGTCCGCAGGGGCATGGCACAACGGCCAAGAATAGATGGCCTTACTTACCTGTCCCAAAGTATCCCTCGGGTGTCGATGTTCCCCCGCTCCCGCTGACCAGTTCGAAGGCGACTCCATACGGAGACCGGCCAGGCCGAGAATACGTCAAGTGCCCGAGTCCGGGAGATAGGAGACCGTAAGTGTCACCAATGGCCACGATGTCGAAGCGCGTGAAGCTCTTCTTCTGCAAGTCATAGTTCAAAAAACCAACCAATCGAGCTTCCTCGCCCTCCTGGCCCGTCTTTTGAGCAGTTTCGAAGTCAACTCTCAACAGTGCGGACCCGTCGAGTCGCAGGCGGATGTTGGTTAAGGAGATGTCTTCGACCGTCAGATTCAGTTCTCCAGATCGTACGATAGCATTTCGATCCGGTTCGCCGACTAGCCGATTGGGATCGAGATGTAAGACGAAGATGCGCTTGGTTAGGGCTGCCGGAACCGCGAACTGGTCTCCCTTCTTGGGATTGGCCGGTACGAGCGACTTCCACTCGGCCTCGGTCAGCCACATGAAATCGGGTTGCGCTTCGCTGATACGTTCCGCGATCCCCCTGCGCTTATGTTCCAGAACGTCCTTTGGTAATGTGCCATCCAGGCGTTCTCGGGCAAACGCTGCCGGATACGCTGCCACCATCTGAGCACGCACCTTGTCATCGCCGATGAAATCCTTGGGAGTCACGTGCCTTAGGTGGCCTTCGTCTGCGCGGCTTAGAAAGCGGGCGTGGATCTTGAGGATGAGCGTTCCCGGCGGGGGCGTGGGATAGGCTCTATCGACTTTTGCGGTATCGATCTTGCCCCTCTCGCCGACCTGAACGGCGCCCGGTTTCCGTTCGGACTCGGGTAGTTTGTTCCAGGCTTCCAGCACTTTTTGCAGATCTTTCCCTCCCAGCACCTTGCCGCTTGCCGTGACGCAGACAATCTCACCGCCGGCCCCCGAGAGTTTGAGCTTGCACGTATCGCGAATGAATTCCCCTTCCGCGTCCTGGCGGTTCATGGTCGGGAGGCCGCTGACGGCAAGCCCGATAAAGCTCTTTTTGATTTCCTGAGTGTTCACTTCCCAAAAAGCGGGCGCACGGCCCGCACGACCGGCGTTTCAGCACGTCCCTAATGGAAGGGCGCCGCCCGACGACCAAATGAAGATCGGCTTGCCTTCGGCTGCCGCCTTTACCCGCGCGTCATGCACACTCAACAACCACGGAATCTCTGTCCATTTCGATTCACCGGGCTGAGGTTTGATCAAGGCGAGTGTCTTGGCGAATTGCTCCGCCGAGAGCGGATCGACCGCCGCGGGCTTACCGGGTTTGGCAGGCGCCTCCGATTTTGCTTTGGGCGGCTTGTCGGCCCGGGCCTGAAGCGTGAACCAGCAGGAACCGCTCATCGCCACGGTTGCCGCCACAACGGCGGCTGTCATCTTTAGCTTGAAGAGGAACATGGATTACAGCACTCCTTTTGTCTGTTGAAGCCGAACGACTCAGCTCAGCAGCGGCGGGGGCCGAGTGAGCTACGAACTCCAGAAAGCCTACATGCCCCCGCTGTCTGCTGCAGCGCCTGGTTCGGCGGCGCTTCGCGGCTACAACTTCAGCGCTTCGAATCGAAGTAGGGCCGGGCGGTGGTCGCGCTGCCCGGGGGAACGCGATCGGCGGGCCGGTCTCCAGTGACCAGTTCGAAGGTGACTCCCAGGGGTTGGCAGCCCGGGCGCGCGGTACCGATCGTGAGACCCACCCTGCCGAACTGGTCGCCCAAAGCCACCACCTCGAAGCGGGTGAAGACCTGCTTCCGCGGATCGTACTCCAGGAAGCCGAGCAGCGTCGGCTCGTAGCCCCACTCTTTCATGGAAGCGATCTTACCGGCGAGCACATCCACGGGCGGCTGCTTGCCCAGTTTGGCGTGGCCATCCAGCCGCAAGCGGACGCGGCCTGCGGCCACGTTCTCGATCGTCAGGTTCAACTCGGCGGCGCGAACCGAGGCACTGTCCACACCATCGCTATGCCCGTCGTAGACGGACCTCGGGTTCAGGTGCCGGCGCACGAGACGATCGGCGAGACCCGCCGGCATCGCAAACGTGTCGCCGGCGCGCGGGTTGGCCGGCATCAGCGATTTCCATTCGGCCTCAGAGAGCCACATGTGGTCGGGGTGGGCCTGGGGCGTGGTAATCCTCCGGTGGACCGACTTCGCTTCCGTCTTCTCCCCCTTCTCGTCAAGCCAGAGGTCTTCGTCGGTCAGGTAACGGAATTTGTTTCCCTCGCGCATGAAGGCCCGGTAGTGGAGCTTGAGGATCAAGGTTCCCGGCGGTGGAGTCAGTAAGGCGGACTTGGTATCGACCGCCCCCATCGCGCCGACCTTGACGGCACCCGGTGCCCGCTCTGCGTCGGGAAGGGCCTCCCACTTTTCCAGTGCCTTCTTCAAATCGAAATCCGGCTTGAAGCTCTCTTTCTTGTTCTCGACGACGAGGTTGCTCTCCAGAATCTTGCCGCCCGGCGTCACGCACCACAGGGCACCCTCCAGGCGGGCGAGTTTCAGGCCGGAGTCTCGCAGGAACTGCCCGACGGCGTCGGAGCGGTCGTACTCCCGGACGCTCAGCGAGACGGCGACGAAGTTCTCCAGCATCAGTTTGGTGTTCTGCTCGGTCCAGAAGGCAGGCGCACGGCCCACCGTACGGCCGCCACTTCAACACGACCCGATGCCGGTGGCACCGCCGGACGAGTAGATGAACAAGGGCTTCCCTTCTTTCGCCGCCTTCTGACGGGCCTCGTGCAGGTCGAGGAACCACGGAACGTCCATCCACCGTGATTCACCGGGCTGAGGTTTGATTTGCTTCTGGTACTGCGCGAACGTTTTCGCCGTCAGCGCCTCCGTCGGCTCTGCGGCCCGCGTGTGAGAGCCCAGCCCCCCGACGCTGCTCAACAGCAAGAGGAAGGCCGACGTCGTTTTTAGTTTGTTCATCATCATGGTCTGAATGACTCCTTCAGTAAGGGCGCCAACGGAGGTGGAGACCTCGTTGCCGTCGCCGTCCGGATGGTGGATTTCATCAAGGACACCGGTGCCGTTGAAACACAACTCTCGCTCTGGAAGGTGAGGTGCGGTCGCCACCGCTTAACTTGTAATTAGGTTTAAGGCTTCAAGCCATCTTTTGCAAGCACTTCCTCGGGTAGTAATAATTCCCCTGGTGTTTTTGCAAAGTACGGCGGTACGGTAAGAAGCCTTACCGGACCCCTGCAATAGCGCACACGCCAAAACTTGCCATCTTCACCGGGCGGTACGGGCACACTGTAAAAATTAGGCTCGCGCCCATTCAGCCAGAAGTGGGGTCTATCTTGGCTATCGCGAACTTCACCATGTTCACCGCCAAAGAGTCCAATCGTTTTAGTTCCTTTGGGAACATAAAAGTAACCCATCCACAAACCATAAAAGCGATTCATGGGGTTTTCTTGGGTTGAAGCGATGGCCATAAACTGTTCCTTGGGCCAATTGACTTGGGTGCGATCGTTGCCATCTTTAACAGTAATTTTGTAAAGGCCGGGTTGCTTAAGAGCAAATTTAAGGGTCCGCTCAATACCATCGGGCGGGATAGAGGCATTGGTTTCAACAAGGGTTTCTTTTTCCCCTGTTTGGCTCTCGCCTCCGATTTTATAAAGTTCGACTTTCACATTTCCTCTATCACGATAATGGGCAATCATGCCACCCGTGATGCTAAGTTCAATATTGGAAGGCGCCTTGGCATAAGTGAAGAAAGTCTGCATGCCTCGACCCGGGGTGAAATCGCCTGTAGGAAAATTAGCGGGTATAGGCAGTCGGCCCAAGGCCGGAGCCAGATTGGTACCAAAGGTTAAAGGTTTGAAATTCAACTCAACCAATTTGTGGGTTGCTATGCCCTCGGTGATGTAGGTTTCAATTTCCTGCGGAGTGAAGGGTGCGCTAGACTTCCAAGGATTCTTCCCCTCGGGGATTTGCCATTTGGCATCCGTAGGAATCGAAACGGTTTTATCACGGCCCGCAAGATCGCGGTATAGCGCATACGCATGCACCATCATGGTGGTTCTCATGCGATAAGCGTGCTTGATAAGGTTTTCAAAAGCAACCTGCCTGCCTTTGCCATCAGCGGTTGCATAACGGTGGTATAGCGAGCAATATCTGGTGTAAAGTGCAAGGTCATCAAGGCGCAAGTTGATTTCGGTTGCTGCAGCCAATCCCCGGGCTTTCTGAAGCGAACGATACATTCTTCCCAGTTGATCATCAACTACAAGGTGGGGCTTGGAACCATTGATCTGGTCGTAGAAATCTTTCATTGCGGTGCTTGCAGAACCAAAGGCACGGTCGAGGAAATCGCGTTCGATGGCGTCACGATTCTTAGCTTCTCGCACATCCCAAAGCATGCGGGATGCGAAATAATAACCCAACCCATTGGGCCCCCAGTTATCGCTGGATTCCGCAGACATGTATCGTGCACCCTTGGCATGAAATTCCGGGATGGTGCGTTGTAAGTAATCAAGGTTCCCACCCCGGGCATGCCCTGGCTGATCCCTATCCCAAGTGTTTACGCTGTAGTATTCCCGTATTCCAAGTGTCGATCCTTTTTCCGCCCATCCTGTAATAATATCTTCCAGCGACATGCCACCCTTGATGAATGCAGTGGCAACACTGACCACCACCTTCGGATGTACCTTGATGTTGGGAGGGGGCGAATGATAGTTATAGCCATAGATGCCTACAAGTTTGCCCGGGAATTCCTGATTGATGGCTGTAGCAACTTCGTTGGAAAGAGTGATAGCCTGATCTGAAATGCTACCCAGCTTGGAACATAATTTGCATTCGCACCAACCACCGCCATCACTGGGATCCATCGAGACACTATCGAGCAGGGGGTTTTTCCGCACCCGCTCAACCGCATTGCGAACGATAAGGGAACGTATCTCCGGGTTACCCAAACAGGGCTTGGGATTTCGAACTTCTTTGCGCTCATTGTTCAGCAAAGGCCAGTATTCATTATGATTGGCGAATTCTTTTTTCAAGGCTTTGACAATACCATCATAGGCATGGCCCGTGCTTAGATTGACGCCTTGAAGGGCCCGGTTTTTTTCGCACCAATCACGGTAGGGCTCCTTTGCATAATCCCATGCCCCATAGCCGTACCAGATCCTCCTCGAGTGATAATCAGGCTTTTCAATCGTATCGATTGCAAGCTCCATGCGTTGTAAATAAGGCACAACTTCCCAATGTTTTCCCGGAAAGAACTGCCTATATCCCAACCGCCCTAGCAAGTCCCACATACCATGTTGCACCGCAAGATCACTCGCACCCAAAACATATAACCCTTCCGCATGGCTTCTTATTAGATATTCTTCTCTCTTAAGAATATCAGTGCTGTTGAATGTTGATGCAAGTTTAAGAGCAGGAAAATCCGAGGCCAAACCAAGGATTATACCTCGGGTGCCTTTGCCTGTTTCAACCGCAAACTTTGCTCCTGCTATTTTTCCGAGATAATCTGCAAGCTTGTTCGCATTGGTTTTGGTTAAAGCACTGGCCTTATCTGAAATGATAATCGGTATCAGTGCCTTGCCATTCTCCGCCATTGCAATCTTTACCGGAGTCGCAGCAATGAGTGCTGGGGCCAATGCCAATAAGGCAAAATTAATGCTCAAAGATGGGAAAGGTTTCATTTTTTGTTTTCTGCCTTTAATTTCTCTACTAGAAATTCATACATGGTTCGATGCTTAACATCGGGTGCGCCTGGATATACCAATTCACATTGCACTTTAAGCTCATCGAGTTTTTCCTTCAGCTTCACGCCAAAGTTTGCGCTGTGGGTAGGGTCTTTTTCTTCTTTGCCCATTGCAGGTGGGCCACCATAAATCATGTAGATGGGCGGATCACCCGCACTTGCATGTTCAAAAGGAGAATACTCCTTGATCCATGGCAGCACGGATTCCCTTGCTGCAAGAAACTGTGGGAACTGGGTGTCACGGGTTTTACGATCCTTGTGATCGGGGTAGAAACCAAAAGCATGGCCACCATATCTGCTGTTGGGTGTCCACTCTTTCATTTGTTTGGGATCAAGTGTGGTTTGTGCGCCATTAACCGCAGCACACCAAAGGCGGGTCGATTCCCTTGCGATCGGGTCTGTGCTTTGGGGCTCTGCGAGGTCGTTATGAAAAGCGAGCCAAAGGCTTGAACAAGCACCTGCTGAGCCACCCGATGCGCCGATGCGAGCTTTATCAATATTCCATTCAGAAGCTTTGCTACGCACAAACTGGAGCGCACGGGCTGCATCGGTCAAGGGCCATTTGACAGGTGGTTTTATGCCAGCATCGATTGCATCTGCAATGAATCGATATTCAATCGAGACAACTGAAATGCCCTTGGCGAGATATTTATCTGCATCGGTGATGCGCCTATCGCCTGCAACCCAACCTCCACCATGAATAAAAAACGCAAGAGCGGTGGGTTTATCCGACTTGGCTTTGTAGAAGTCTAAAACCTGTGCGGGATGCGTGCCATAGGCAACCCCTTCTAAGGTTGGTTTGCTGTATACAGGGCCTGCAGCAAAGGCAAAGCCAACACTTAAAGTAAAAAGTAAAGCAAGGGTTCGTTTCATTATGAGTTTTCCAAATGGGTTAAAGTCTATTAGGTTCCATTTTAATTGGGTGGGTGGCATCGATGCCCATGGCTGCAACTGCGCCTATAACTTGAACAACTGCACAAACAAGAAAAACTGAAGCCCACCCGGCTTGCGGGTCATCGGGGTGATAAG
>CALARU010000243.1 GCA_937888715.1 uncultured Planctomycetaceae bacterium
ACTAAGTCCATATTCATGTTAAAGTCTCCGATCAAGAGTAAGGCGTTCTGCCGGGGATGAAATAATGCACAATCACGATTGGTCACCTGTTCAATAATTAAATGTTACCGTTGGGATTTAGAATAGATAGGTCAGCAGCAGAATATTATTTGTGCGGGAGTGTTCTTTTAAAATTGCTATTCACATGATCGAAAAAATATGATGGACAAGGATTCCAGCTTGAATGATATATGTGTAATAGAATGAGCATTACAATAAAGTTGTTACAGTGCAATTAGAGTAATGTCAATTTGCTGGGTTCAATTGAACAAAGTAGGAATTATGAAATCTATCCTTGATACTCCATTGTTTGCAATTCGATGGTTTAGTTCTAAACATTGTGCCATGTTCTTTTTTTTAACGCTTTTTTCCCCACTCTTCATCATGGCGCAGATCATCCCCGTGCCAAAAGTTGAAAAGATACCTTATCTACCCGTTACTACCACGGGCATCGGGAATACTTTGATTCGTGGCAATGACTTCAATGATAAATCTCAGACTTGGATGCAGCTTTATACTTCTGACATGGCGGTGAGCGCAGAGGGCTATGTGTTTCTCACGACCACTTGGGAAGAGGGACTGAGAGCTGCGGGCATTTATAAGGATGGAGATGCGCTGCCCGAAATGACTGGCCTCGGGGTTAACTCAGGGGAAGCGGTTGCGGTAAATGCGAAGTGGGCCGCTTATGTTCGAAAATTTAATACCAAGGATGGCCCCCGGACTGATTTGAGTTTGTATCCGCGCAATCCGGGCTCAGCCGTCGATCCATTAAAGAAACGCAGCATCCAACTTCCTGAGCAGGTTCTTTCCATCACTGGATTGGCCTTTGATGACAAGCGCGAACGCATCTATATGGCTGATGATGCAGGTGTGAAGGTGGTGTCGCTCAAGAACTTCAAGCTTACGGATTTTAATATCCCTTTGATACGTGCTGGTAAGCTTGAAGTGGATTCTGCAGGTAATCTTTGGGCCATTCAGCGGGCCACTTCTGCGTATGCTTATCAAGAACTGCACGGCGAGATCTTTGGCAGCGAGGCACTCGATGTTGAGCATGCACTTGAGAAGGCGATCAGCCCTTCCGATAAGGATTCTTTCATCGCAAAGGATAAACTGAAGGGTTTTGTGGGTTTTGATTTCGGCAAGTTGCAGGCGGTCTCTCGCTTCTGCATCATGGGCGATATGGCGAAGGAAGATTTTAGGGCTCTGAAGGTGCAAACTAGTACCATTGGCCGAGATGGGCCTTGGATAGATGTGGCAACGCCTCAGGATAAACTTTATAGCTGGCCTGAAGAATATGTAACGCTTGATGCTATGAAGCCTGTGCGCTGTGTGCGAGTAATCGGACCGGGAATTTCCATGCACCGCATGCGAGCCTTTGCACCACCCCTCATGGTTCCGGGCCGGGTGCTTAAATATGATCCTGACGGGAATAAATTGCCTCAAAGTATTGACGATATTGCAATACCCATGGATATCACCTTCGATGCAAGGCATCAGAGGCTTTGGGTAGCCGATGGCGGAATTGATCATCAAGTGCATTCTTACACCGGGCTTGATGGTGTGATCAAGCGAGGCTCAAGCATTGGGATAAAGGGTGGTTGGCGTTCGCAGAAGGGGCGGATCAGTGCGAATTGCTTCGAGAACATTCGTGGCATAGGCACCGATGCAGAGGGTAACCTTTATGTTTGTGATATAGGTATGGCGGGAATGTGCCAGAGCCGTTTGCAATCCTTCAGTCAAACAGGTGAACCGCGTTGGAACCTTAGTGGCACATCGTTTCTTGATGCTGTTGATGCAGACCCTGATTCCAAAGCTGATCTGTTTTCCTCCTTCAATCACTACCGGGATGAGCAATGGATCGCAAGTACATTGGATCGCAGACGCTTCCCGGATGATGCTCGTACAAATGGAAATGCACTTGTTTATGCTGTTAGGCGCTGGCAGGGGAAAAAGTTTCTCATCACCACCACCCAGCATGGTTCTCCAATGTGTGTGTTTCGTTTTCAAGATGGTGATGAAGTAGCTATTCCTTGTGCAGTGATTTCTCCCCGCAACACGGCAAAGATATGGCCTCCACACCAGCCTCTCGGGTTTGGTAGTTTTATTTGGACCGATGGCGATGGCGATGGCCAGTTCGCACTTTCCGAATATTCGAAGGTGCTGCGTGAGGATAGCGATACTGCCTTTCAAAACATTGATGATGATGGTAACTATTGGTTCATTAGTCGTATGAAGGGTAAGCGCTACCTGCGAAAGATTGCGCTAACAGGGCTTAACCCACATGGTTGCCCTATCTGGAATTGGGATGCTCCAGAGAATGCCCTTTACGAACTGCCCGCACCTTTGCAAGATCCGAAGGCCCGCTTTGGTGGCTTTGAAATTGATTCTGCTAGAAATGAAGTTTTTCTTTTTGGCTTTCCTGCCGACAAACCAAATGAGTGTGGCATGAACTGGCCTCTTGGTAGGTTTATGCAGCGCTGTCGCATTGATAATGGCAAACTAACGCCCACCCACAATGCCGACCTGCTTCATAATGTAATCATCGACAAACGAAATAAAGATCAAGCCTATGGTGCTGCTTTATGTGGTGATTATCTATTCGTTGCTTACGCACATCATTTTACGGTGCTCGTGTATCGGCGTGATGATCTTACCCTTGTTGGTAGGCTTGATCTCGGTCCACAAGTGCTAAAGCCTCTTATGGATGGCATGCATGAACTTATCGTGCGCAAGGATGGTGATGGCTTTGTTCTCTATACCCCGCACTATGTTGCAAATGCAATTCATGTGCGCAGATGGAATGGAAAAACTTCAGGATGGATAGCGACACCCATGCCCACGCTTGAGGGCAATACTTTAAAATGGAATGCTGTTAGTGGTGCAGTTTCTTGGCAACTCGAACGCAGAACCTTGCAACTTGATGGATGGGGCAACTGGGGCCTCGCAGGTAAGCTTGATGGCCAGATTCAAACCTGGGTTGAGAAAGAATCATTTAAGGCTGCAGCCTATCGTCTGCGGGCAATCGGTAATGATGGAGCGAAATCTGATTGGTCTGCGACTATCTATCAGCGTTGATAAATCAAAGGGGTCAGGTCTCTTTTTACAACTCGATAAAGAGACTTGACCTTTTTTCTCCTCGAATACAAAGACCGATATGGGATTAAACACCTTAAATAAAAGTGTGTTTATGTCGGATACTGTTATGGTATTACTTGTGAATAATTTGTGGCCGATACAATCCCTCGGCCAATGTTACGATATGCGGATCATGGCTGATATTACATAGGTCTGCAACAAACCTAGTTCTATCCCTAAGGTGAATCATGAGTTGGTTCGAGAAGCTTACTGGTTGCGTTGGGGAATCTCGTGAAAGCGTGCGGGAGCATCTGTTCATCGATGGGCGGCGATTGCATTCGCGCCTGA
>CALARU010000244.1 GCA_937888715.1 uncultured Planctomycetaceae bacterium
CAAGAACCCCTACTTCGGCAAATGGGGTTTTAAAGGACTTAAAGCCAAGATCTCCCGGAGTGAAATAATATTTTTCATAAAAAAGAGGATCATCAGGAATATGCATTTTGCGATAAATACCAATGATGTTTCCATCTGGGCCAATAACTACCGCAGTGTTGTGATAAAGGCCTGGGGCTCGTTTTTCAAAAACTGAACCAATAACAACGCAACGGTTTTTCTTTGCACAAATCGCCAGAGCATCCGTGGTTGGCCCCGGAATAGGTTCTGCTAGCTCGAATAATGTGGGATCTTGTACCTGGCAAAAATAAGGTGTAAGGAAAAGTTCTTGCAGGCAAATAATCTGCGCCCCCTTGGATGCAGCTTCGTCAATACCAGCAAGAGCCTTTTCAAGATTCGTATTTGAATCTTGCTGGCATGCCATCTGGATTAATCCGATATTGAAAATATCATCTTTTTGCATAATGTTTTTCCGGAAATTCAGGCCCAAGCCGCTGCTAAAGTATAAAATGAATAATGAACTATTACTGAATAGGCTATTAAAAACCTGTTGATAAGTCTTGGAGTTGATGCGTGAAGAATATTTCTTTAAGTGATTTACATAAACAAATTAAAATGCATCTGGAATGTTTAAGGATTTCGGGTATTGAATGGCTCGAAAACAATAATAATTCTACTTCGCAAACTAGTGTGCCCATAATTCGTGATCATTTATCTTTGGTAAGTATAGCAGGCACTCAGAATGTTGTTGTAACACCCCCTGCCCCAGTAATCTCATCATTGCATTCGCTGGAAAAGAAAACATTGTTATTGCAGCAGCTTAAAGATGAAGTTGCATCTTGTGTGAAATGCCCTCAACTTGCCCAAACAAGAAAAAACACCGTCTTTGGCATTGGTAAAATTGAACCCGATATTTGTTTTGTTGGGGAGGCCCCCGGTACTACTGAAGATGAAAAAGGAATCCCATTTGTTGGCGAAGATGGCTTATTGTTAGACAAAATTCTCAAGGCTTGTGGCTTATCGCGGGATGAGGTTTATTTTCTAAATATTATTAGTTGTAAACCGCCTGATAAACGATTGCCATTGCTTACCGAAGTTGCCAACTGTCGAGGGTTTCTTGAAAAACAATTGGCATTGGTAAAACCAAAAGTGATTTGTTGTCTTGGGTCTTGTGCCACAGAAAATCTGCTTGATACGAAAATACCAATCAACAAATTAAGAGGCAAATTTTACGATTGGAAAGGGATTCAAGTGTTATGTACTTATCATCCATTATATTTAATACGGAACCCTGAAAAGAAAAAAGAAGTTTGGGAAGATATGAAGTTCTTAATTTCGCACCTTGGACGATCGCTTCCAACCCTCTGATTCATGTTCTTTCATGAAGCATTATTTTTTCCATGACCAATGAAAAATCAATGGGAGTTTCGATGAAGGTGTTTCCATGCCTAGCAGGAATATGCATCAGTTTTTTTTTGCCCACCAAGAAAACAGTATGAAGAAATCGCCTGCGTAACTCTGATTCAGTAACCATTTTTGCAAAAGTTTCTTTGATGGAAAGATAGCTATCTAATTCAATAATAAGGTGCTTGAAAGATTCACGAGTGTAAACATTAAGCGCTTGTTCAAGGTTATTTGCCTGCAAAATTCTAAATCCCCTGTTTTGCATATATGCTTTGATCAATTGCCTTTTTTTTTCACTGCGAATCACCAAAAATATCGTGGAACCATTCTCTGCCGGATTAACACTATATTCCGATTGGATTTTTTTTCGAATGGATTGAATTGCGATTTGAACCTGTAGGAAATCGTTATATCGCGTTTTTGGATCGATTGAAATCATGTTTTTGATGATAGGCAAGGTTTCCGATGGTAATGTTTTTTCGAATTCCGTGTTGAATAGAAATTTGAATTCATTGCTGTTATACATTTCTTTTCTTTTTTGAAATGATCCTGGAAGCGGAGATTTTCCTGTAAGAAGGTGATAAAAAAGACAACCTGCAAAAAATATATCTGATTGCGTAGGGGATGAAGATGCGCTTGAATGCTTTTCTAATCCCGCATAATCAAAGGACAAAGAATTTTGGTTTTTAATCTGCCCTGTTGCAGGATCAAAAATTGATGCAAAACGAAAATTGTTGATTTTTGGGTGTGAGGTATTATCCAGTAGAACTTTTTCCCCTGATAAATTTCCGTGTGATATACCCATCTTTTGTAAATATAAAAAAGCCTTGCTAATATTTTCCATAATTAAACAAGCTTCAGGGCAACTTAGAAATGTTTTGATTTCTAGCCAGTCGTAAACAGATCCACCTTTGACCCATTCAAGTGCAAGATAAGGTGGAATGTTTTTAGTTCCGGGAAATAAATCCAAGGTTTTTACAATGTTGGGGTGGTTGATGTCATTAAGAATTTCTCCTTGGCGCAGAAATTTCAAAGTTTCAGCATTATTGCTGGCGTGTCTTTTTCGTAAAACTTTTAATGCAACAATTTCACCAGTATCAATTTGCTTTGCTTTGTATGTACGGCCTAAATTGCCTAATCCAATGGGTGAAAGAAGTTGGTAACCGTTAAACAAAAGCATGATACCATCGCCTGCTATAATTTTTCCAATCTGCCAAGCAGTTAGGTGGTTGTTTTTGATGAGAATTTTCGGATCAATAAAATTACCATCCACCGACCTAATATGTGCCAGCACTTCTTCTGCAATAGGAGAAGTGATAAGGCCAAGTTTTTCAGTTAAGTGAACCAAACCTGTAAATTCTTCTATTTCCATAATAATTATTATTGCATGTAATTATAAGTATTTCGATGGAAGGCGTTAAATTTTGATTAAATGGTTGATGATTTGTTAGTTTCGGTGTTTTAGGAAAAAAATACAAGTTAGGTTGAGAATGATTTTGTTAATAAAGTTGTAAATTCGTATTGAAGAAAAATGTTATCAAGGCTATTTGGTTCGCTTGTAGTTGGGGATTTTAACATTGTGGGTGAAATAACATAATAAGCTGGTAAACAAACATGGTCTTTTATCAAATACGAGTATGCAGGCGAATTATAATGCGATCCATGTTGATTGGATTGTTAATTGCTGCTCCGGGTTGTGCATCATTGTGGGATTCCGTTACCAGTAGAGAATTTAGGATTCAGAATTTGTTTATTCCCTCTGATCCGCCTTTGGTGGTTTTAGAAAAAAGTGTAGATGGGGATAAACGAGCTGTTGCACTTGCTTCCCTTAAAGAACCATTGGCAAATAATGGAACTGCAGAAGATCAAGAAAAGGTATTTAAAATACTTTCGGACGCAGCATTAATTGACCGACAAGCAATATGCAGACTTCAAGCAATATCAACACTTCGAACATTTAAGGATTCTCGAACCGCAGAAGTATTGAAAGATGCTTACTATCGGGCTTCAAATTTTAATCCCGAAACAGCCACCGTTATCAAATGTCAAGTGCTGAATTCATTAGGAGAAGTACGAACGCCATCGGGTTTAGAGCTACTGGTTAAAGTGCTGAAAGAACCTGCAGTTGTTGGTTCCGAGCAGGATCGCCAACAAAAAGTTGATGAAAGAATTATTGCTGCCAAGGCGTTAGGGAAATATAAGGAATATCAAGCATCAGAAAGCTTGTTATCCGTGCTACAAAGTGATCACGATGTCGCATTGGTGAATTGTTGCAGAGATTCATTACAATCAATTACAGGTAAAAACTTACCTGCGAATTATGAAGTATGGGAAAAATATTTGCATGATTCATCAAATAAAGATCAAAATCCGGGGTTCTTTCAAAAGATCTTTCAAACTTCCGGGACCAGCAGGTAATTATTTATCTTTCATTGGGTTAGTTGCTGGAAACAAAAGAATAGTGTCTGCAACCGGTTGGTAAGTAATTCCTAAAGGATCTAAAATTCCTGTTAGCCATACTGCAAAAGGAATATTATCGGCGGCTGAAGCTTTTACAGGTTTTTTGTCTGCATCATCAATCATCATAGCTGCAAATGCTTTTTTGTTGATTTCAAATTTAATATTGTATTTTGTTGTTAATTCGTCAAGGAATTCTTGAAGAGGCTTTTCCACGCCTTCATCTTCTTTGATTTTGGTTTCAAGTATTTTTTTGAGATTGTCGTTTGGAGATGGTGCATCAATCGTAGCCACCAAATCAGAACCTTTTTCAAAAGGTTTTTTAACATGCAGCATGGGTTTAACGAAATCTCTGTCACGGAAGGAAATTAGTAATCCATTGTTTGCAGCAAGAAAAAGCCGGTCGTTCGTTCGATTTACAACTGGAAATACAAATTCGTGAATATCCCATGTTGTTAAATACGCACCATTGTTTCGATCAATGATCACCATTCTGCCGCTTCGATCAAGGGTGTAAAGGAACTTGGAATTAGCTGCAATTAGGCGATCAGATTTTTCTTGCGATGGTGTAAATCGATTTCCATTATTGATGTTCCACATGGATAAACCAGTTTCACGAGATAGTTTCACTAAGCCGTTTCTTTCACCAGTGATAAATATTTCGTTATCGGTCACAAATGGGCGATGATGAACCGTGCTTCCAATCGTGTAGCGCCATAAAAGTTTTCCTGATTGTAAATCAAAAGAATGTAAACAAGCATCCATAGAACCTATATAGGCAATAGATTCATAGAGGGAAGGTGGGACAATAACAGGTTTGTCTGCTGAGTAACCTTGGTTAGCCTCTAGAGTAGTGTGGCTTAAATCTGAATGTTTGTTGAGGGCTACCAAGTCACCTTTAACGCCAACAGCAGAAACAATTTCATCAGTTACCAAGAGTGGGTAATTTAAAATCAGTCGAGTTTGAAACTCCCAGATAATTTTTGGTTGTGGGCCTCTCGAACGAGATGTTCCAGCACCAAAGGCGGGAGCTATAGCATCAGCTTCAGCATCATTATCGGGAACATCAGTAATTGCTTTTTTGGTGATACGATTAAAAAAGTCGGATTTTTCATAACCTAAAAATTCACCATTCTTTTTAAACAGGGGTAATGCATAACAATAAATTCTGCCGTTTGATCCAGATAGATATAGGTGGTGCTTATCGACTGATGGTGGTGCAGAAATCGATATTCCAAAACTGGATTGCCAGGCGATATTACCGTTTTTTCTATCAAGAGCGTAAAGATCATTTTCGTTGACTACGAAAACAAATTTGTCATTAAAAGCAAAGTTGAAAAATACTTGGTAAGGTTTCCCGAAGTGAGATTTCCAAATGACTTCTCCTGTTTCTGAATTAAAAACAATAACTGTTCCACTTCGAGTTTGGGCTATAACTTGATTGTCTGAAATTTGAATATCGTGGTAACCATCCCGTTTCCCTTCCATGGGCGAGAATGCACGCCACATCATTTTAAGGTTAAGCCTGTCAAGAACTTCTTGAGAGGGAATTTCGGGTTGGGAGAATATTTTAATGTTGTCTGCTGCTTCGGCAGTATACCCGATGATAAACAAGATTATTGCAAGATAGAAAGTTCGCATTTACAAAATCCCTTTTAAAAATGGTAACAAATGGAATCTACCACAGGATTAAAAATGCGTTAAAAGTTTGACAATATATAATCTAAAACAGCCTGTGATTATGACAATTTAGGAAAACCTTTACGGTTATGCCTTTTTTTCTGGAAAAATTCAGAAAGAATACTCGAGCATTCATTTTCAAGCACGCCGGTAACAACCCTACTTCGATGGTTTAGCCTAGGGTCATTTAAAAGATTAAAAAGGGAATGGCAGGCACCCGCCTTGGGATCCATGCACCCATAGACAACCCAAGGTATACGCGATTGCACGATTGCCCCAGCGCACATGGGGCAAGGCTCCAGGGTTACATATAAAATGCAGTTTTCTAGGCGCCACGATTGTAAAAATTGCGCTGCTTGAGTGATTGCAATCATCTCCGCATGCGCAGTTGGATCATTAAGTAGTTCTCTTTGGTTGTGTGCCCGGGCAATGATGCCTTCTTTGGCGGAAACAATTAGAGCCCCAACGGGGACTTCGTCTTCTTGTTCGGCAAGACGAGCTTCTTCTAGTGCAATTTCCATGTGCATTATGTGGAATTGATGACTCGGGTCTGAAAGTTCAAGATTGAATTGATCCATATCCATGATAATCTAATTTCAATATTTAAAATAAAGGGTTAAATCAAACAATTACTTTAGATTATAACCTATGTTGATCGGGTTCTAAGTTTTACTTCTAAAAGATTGCAGGTGTGTAATGTTTTCTCTTGAAAAGATACAGGAAAAGTTAAAAGAATTTGGTTTTGATGGGTGGTTGCTTTATGATTTTCGTTTTTGCAATCCTTTGGCAAGGCGGGTGCTTGGGTTATCCGAAAAGCTTTTTCTCTCAAGACGCTGGTTTTATTTTATTCCTGCAAGTGGTGATCCTGTAAAAATCAATCATAAAATCGAACCTGCCGCACTTGCTTCTTACCCAGGGATTTCAAAAATTTATCTTCGATGGCAGGAATTAGAATCATCTTTAAAAACAGTTTTGACAGGCAAAAAAAGAATCGCAATGGAATATTCTCCGAATAATGCCATACCATATCTTTCGCGAGTTGATGCTGGAACTATTGAATTCATCAAATCTCTTGGAGTTGATGTAGTTTCTTCCGGTGATTTGATTCAAGTTTTTGAATCATGCTTGAACCAAAAGCAATTTCAGAATCATCTTGATGCAGCAATTCACACACGGGAGGCCTATGAGGTTGTTTTTCGTTTTATTGCGGAATCAATACGAAACAAAATAGAAATTAAAGAAAGTGATGTTATTCGAATTATTATGGATCATTTTTCCAAAAATAATTTGTTTACTGATCATGCTCCAATTGTTGGGGTCAACTCGCATAGCGGGGACCCGCATTATTCTACTTCCAGCGAAACAGATCGAAAGATTCAAGAAGGAGATTTTATCCTTGTTGATTTATGGGCAAAGTTGAACGATTCTGAAGGCATTTATAGCGATCTTACTCGGACAGGATTTGTTGGAACGGTTGTACCTGAAAAATACACAAAAATCTTTGATATTGTTTCTCGTGCGCGAGACGCTGCAATTGAGAAAGTAACAAAAGCTTTTGCTGATGATACGCCAATCGAAGGCTGGGAAATTGATAATGTAACGCGAGAAGTGATAGTTAAGGCTGGTTATGGGGAATATTTTTGCCACCGCACCGGGCACTCGATTGGCAAAGAAACCCATGGGAATGGTGCAAATATTGATGGATTAGAGACCTTGGATACGAGGAAGATTCTTCCCGGAAGTTTGTTTTCCATTGAACCTGGGATTTATCTTGAAGAGTTTGGTGTTCGGAGTGAGGTGAATGTTTTTGTGGATTGGGACAAGAAAATTCAAGTGACAGGTGGAGAGCCACAAACTTATATAGTGCCGATTCTTAAAGAATATTGATTAAATGGTAGCCAGGGTAATCTTGTGAAAGGGTTTTGTGTGTACCCGAAGCGATTACCCTTTTGTTTTGAAAAAAGTAAATTTTATCGCAAATAGACAGAGTTGCTTCGCTTCCCTGGAGAAAAATAATAGTTTTTCCTCCAAGTGTTTTTTCGTAAACAGCATTGATGATATCTTGGTTTTGGGTTGGATCAAGATTGTGAGGTTCTTCCAAGATAAGTGTTTTTGCGTCTAGGTAAACAGATCGAGTTATCCCTAGAAGAAATTGAAAAACAGAATCAAAAGCGTTGTTATCGGGGTCGTAAAAAAAATTATAACTATCAGGCTGGGTAAGAATATCTGCATGAATATTAGTAATTTTTGCTGCCTCAAGCATTCTTGGCCAGTCAGGATTTAGTGAGTAATTGCATATGATGTTTTGGAAAGTTTCAGGCATGATTTGGAAGAGTTCTGGTACGAAAGTTATTTCCTTTGGAATTAAATTGATGTTTAAACTTCTTGCGTTGATGTTGTCAAAGCGTATTTCGCCCATGTCAGGGGTAAGAGCGCAGGATAAGAGGAGGCCCAGTGCTGTTCGTTGTTCTTTTTGAAGGCCAGCAAAACCGATGCGGCTATTTTTATCGATATGAAGAGTAAGGTCGGTTATTAAAGGGTTATTAAAACGATTTTTAATTGAGATTGCATCTAAATGAATTGTTTTGAAAATTGGGAAAGCAAGTGAACCTTCATGTTGTTGAGTAAATCCAGACTTGTCTTCTAGTTTTTTAAATAGTTCTGTTGTTGCTGGGTAATTCTCGGCCATTATGTTTTTGCAGTAAATCAATAGCTTTGAATAAAAAGCAGTAAAGAAAGCGATCGAACCTGAGATGAATAAATCAGGTGTGCTTGTGATTTTAAGGGTGATGAATATTTCGGATAACAGAAGATAAATTCCGAGGCATAGAATGAAGCAAAAATATCCAAGGTGTTGTTCAAGGTTGATGTAGAGGTTGATTTTTAATCTTGTATTTAGGTGTTTGTTTGATGCAAGGGAAAGTTTTTCAAGCCATATGTGTGAAAGTCCGAAAGCTTTAGAAAACGACATGACATTGTAAAGTTTAAGAAGCCATGCAGATTCAATAGCAGATGATTGTTTTTGTTCCTGAAGGAAGAGGTTGATATTGTTTGCGAGAATTGCCTGAATGGCAAGAATTAGAAAGAATAACCCAGAGAATATGAGGAAAAGGGCGGTATTTGCAAATAGTCCTGCAGTGGTAAAAAGAATTATTGCAATAATAGTTGGTTGTATTTTTGAGGTATAAAGCATAAAGAGTTCGCCAGTTTTTTCGATGAGTTTGTCGACATGCAAGATTTTTTCTGTTTGGTTTAGTAGTGATTGTTGGGATTTTAAAAAATCATTCTGATAGAAAAGTTTTTGTAATATGGATAGTTGTTTTTCTTTACCATAAAAACAAATTGATTGTTCCAACAGGCGGATTACAAGAAAAGAAAAGCTCAAAGATGGGATGAGTATTGAGATTGCAATTTGTGGGTTTGGACCCCAACCGTGCAGCGAAATCCAGGTCCAAAAGTAATTGACAAATGCTGATGAAGTTTTAGGTCCTAGGGTTAAAACTGTTTCATTTTCTATTAATGGGAGCGCTTCTGAAAAAAGGAAAAAACAGGTGCACCAACAAAGAAATAAGACAAATAAAATTGCTGAGTATTTGAGAAACGATAGAACAAAAGAAACATAACGCAACCAACGGTGCGTGGATTGGTAGTTGATAAGTTTGAAAAAAAACAGTTCATGATCAATAATTTCGGGCATATCCCACCCGTGTAAGTGCCAAATCCATGGCGAAAAAAACTAGCTAAGCCAGATCTCGATCTTCAAACAAAATCAGGCCTACTATAAGTGCAACTGCGGTATAAATTAATCCGTAGAAACTGACCGATAAAACATAAATAGCAAATGGTATGAAATCTGGAGGCGTATCGCCAACGATGGCTGGCCCAACCCGGAAAAACTCCAAGCCTGGCAGGAATAAATCGAAAACTCCCGCCATAAACCCAAGAAGTCGCGAGACTGGAGAATCAGGGTCTGTTGCTTTAGCCTTTTCGCCAATTGCAACCAGTACAGGGGTAAGGTGTGCAAGGAAATAGATTACGAGAACCGTGCTCAGATTTACAACCATGGGCAAGCGAGTTGCAAGCGAGACAGAAATTGAAACCAAAACGCTGACTTGGCAAAAGCTAAGAATTAAGCCTGGAAATGTTTCTAGTGTGTGTTGTGCCCAGAAGGCAAGCCCATTGATAAGATCTTTGGTTTCGGATGGTAGAGTTGAATTGGATAAAAAGAGTTTGATCCATTCAGGGTTGGATACAGGATCCATTCTGTCGAGCCAATGTTTGTAAAGAAGGATGGACTGAAATATGACAAACAAAATCGACGACATGAGGAAAGCGGAAAGAAGGATACCAACAAATTTACCGAGAAGAAATTGCCTGCGTGAAATCGGTTTACTCATGAGGGTGACTGCGGTACGGCCTTCGATTTCTTCACTTACGGAAATACTGGCTGCCAAAGTTCCGAACACCACTGCTGCAAGCATGATAGTGTCGTAGCCTAGCTCTTTAACCATAATTAGATCTTCACCGAAGGTGAAGTAAGGAATAAAAGGGGAAACAAGCAGAGCAAAAAGGGCTAGGCTGGAAAGAAGCCAAAACATAGGTTGCCTAATGCCTTCACGAAAAGCGGCTTGAGCCACAGCGCCACCTTTAGGCCAGATTTTGAGTAGTACGAAAAAAGTAAGAACAAAGGTGTCAAGTATTAACTGTGTTTGAAAGATACCCCCATAAACTCTGCCAGCAGTTTCAATGCTATTGGTTTCTTGAAGGAAGGTATGGAAGATGGGAGGAAAAATTCCTCCGAGAATAAACATGGTTACCAAAGTGGTTAACAAAGCTGAAGATTTGGGTTTATCCGAGGAGCTATTTTCTGAAAAGAAAAGAGTAACCATCCAAGGTATTGCGACCAAAAATTGCGCCCAGACAAAACCGGATTCTATCATCCATTGTTGAAACGATAAGTTCATTAGATGCAAAGCCTCAGGTAAAACAGCACTTCAATATTCTATTTTATAGTCTACATAACCAAGAGAAGAAATAACATTAACTTGTAATTGTGTGATGTTATTATGAAATCTATTTTGCACCATTTTAAGGAAGGAGTCAACCTTTTCCCGGTCTCCTTCCGCAATGAGTTCCACGGTGCCATTTTCAAGGTTTTTAACCCTGCCTTTGAGTTCGAAATGCTGAGCGATTTGGAGCACAGATTGTCGGAATCCCACACCTTGGACCAATCCTGAAAAAGTAGCATTTATGGTGTATAAGTTGTTTATTTGCATAAGGTTAGGTGGATTGGTTGCGGTAATTTGGATGAACGCCCCAGTTCAATTTTTCACGAAGAGTGCGATAAAAATTCTTATTAGGCACTTTGGCTAATTGAAATTTGACCGGAGCCTTTTTAAAGGTAATTTTAGAGCCTTTTACCAGAGGGATTTTTTCCTGCCCATCGATAACGAGGCTGGTCCCCTTAGTAACTCGGTTCATCACCAAATTGTAAACCTTTGAAGCAGAATCGACAACGCAGCGGCTTGTAAGCACATGAGGGCAAATGGGATTGATGACAAACGCTTCGATTTCTTGATTTAAAATAGGGCCACCCGCTGAAAGATTATAGGCGGTTGATCCGATTGGCGTACTCATGATCAATCCATCAGCCATGTAAGTGCAAACGGGTTCTTCATCAGCAATCAAATCGATTTCGATCATATGAAAAGGTGCACCAGAATGAATGGAAATTTCATTAAGGCCAAGAAAAGGTCCGGGCTTATCTTTGGTATCGGTAAAGCATTCAAACATCAAATGATTTGTAATTCTGAAATTACCATTAGCAATCTCAGGAATGCATTCTTCAAGTTCTGCAGTATTAAGATCAGCAAGAAAGCCCAAGCGCCCAAGGTTGATGCCTAGTACGGGTATCTGATTGTAGCCCATTTGCCTAGCTGCACGAAGGATGGCACCATCGCCGCCCAAAACAAAAGTAAAATCAGCTTTATATTTGGATAGGTCTTCTTTTTGATCAAGATCAACGAGCACAACTTCAAAGTGCTTTTTAAGCAAAGGAAGAAGTTTTTCGGACTGGGTAGTTACCCCAGGTCGTTGGGCATTTCCGAGGATGAAAATTTTCATCAGGGGCACCGGTCCATGAGTTATTTGCCTAGGATTTGTCTGGAGGCGCCAACATCCTTTGCAAACCACTGCTTAGCAGCGTTGGCAATCCCGATGGCATCAAGTCCCAAGTCGTGGAGGAGTTCACCTCGTTCGCCGTGTTCAACGAAATGATCTGGCAGTCCAAGTCGGATTAACTTACGGGTTTCAATGCCAGCAGAGTTGGCAGCTTCAAGGATAGCGCTGCCAAATCCTCCTTCCAAGGATCCTTCTTCGACGGAGATGACAAGGTTAGATTCTTCCATAGCTTTAAACAAAGTGTTTTTATCTAATGGTTTTAAGAATCGGGCATTAATGACGCCAACATGCATGCCTTCTTCGCGTAAAATTTCAGCAGCTTTGCAGCACTCGACAAGGAGTGTTCCATATGCAACAAGAATGATATCTTCGCCCCAATCAATAACCTCAGCTTGTCCAATTTCAAGAGGTACAAAATCGCGTTTGATGCGTTCGAGGTTGGCTTTTGGGTAACGAATTACGGTGGGCCCATTATGAGCTAACGAAAGGCGAATCATCGGTTCAACATCAAGTTCATCACCAGGTGCCATCACTGTCATATTGGGAAAAACGCGCATGTAGGTGTTATCGAAAGCGCCATGATGTGTGGGGCCATCAGGGCCCGTGATCCCCGAACGATCTAGGCAAAAGAGTACAGGTAGATTTTGTAAAGATACTTCTTGGAAAACCTGATCAAAAGATCGTTGCAAGAAAGTTGAATAGATATCAACAATAGGTCGATTACCTGTTTTCGCAAGGCCCGCAGCAAAAGCAACGGCATGGGATTCACATATGCCCACATCAAAGAAGCGCTCGGGAAATACTTCACGAATCTTCTCAAGTTTATTCCCTTGGCACATGGCGGCAGTGATGACGGAAACCTTCTTGTTTTCCTGCATGATTTTAAAAATGCTTGAGCTAACAGCATCGGTGTAACCTTTGCTGCCCCCGCGTTTCATGGAAATAAGGGTTCGTTCAGGTCCTACTTTTTCAAAAACAGGGGGAGTATGAAATGTAACCGGATCTTCGCTAGCCTGAGGTACTCCGCATCCTTTTTGAGTGAGCACATGCAATAGAATCGGGCCTTTTTGTTCTTTGATGTCTGCAAACCATTTAAGCATTCCGGGTAAGTCGTGGCCATCAATAGGGCCAAAGTAGCGGAAGCCAAATTCTTCAAATAGCCTTCCACCCATCAATGATGCTTTAAGTCCGTCTTTAAGCTGCTCAAGGGCTTGTTTGGCTACACCGCCAAAAGGAATCTTTTCGAGAAGATCTTTTAGCTGTCGTTTTGAATCTTGGTATAGCGATGTCAACCTCGCTTGATCAAGGCATTTGGCAAGCGACCCGACCCTTGGGCAGATCGACATTTCATTATCATTAAGGATAACGAGGAAATTTTTGTTGAGCCCGCCTGCGTTGTTAAGTGCCTCAAAAACGATCCCCGAGGGTAAAGCGCCATCACCTATTACTGCGATGCTGTGCCTGTCGGTGTTGCCGTTTAGGTCATCACCAACTTTTAATCCAAGAGCGGTGGAAAGACTGCAACCAGCATGTCCCGTCATAAAAAGATCGAAATTGCTTTCGGCGGGATTGGGGTATCCCATGAGTCCACCCTTGGTGCGGATGGTGTCGAAATTGCGATAGCGCCCGGTAATTAATTTATGGGGATAAATTTGATGCCCGGTATCCCAGATGATGCGATCTTTGGAGAAATCGTAACTTAAGTGAAGTGCAACGCATAACTCGACCACGCCCAGATTACTAGCGAAATGGGCAGGCCTTAAACTTAATACTCGGACTAATTCGTCCCTCATTTCCTGACACAGGATTTCAAGTTCCTGATGGTCAAGAAGTTTAAGATCTTCGGGGCCTTCAATTTTCGGAAGAATTCTATGCATTGCAACTATCCTTTGTGCATCCTAAAACCCGGCGTCGATTGCCAGATGTCTTTTCATTATACCTAATGATCTCGAGAAACAAGGTAATCCGCCAAATCCATGAGGGGCGCAGCATTGGGTCCAAGTTGGCTTGCCAGATGCTGAGCGTTTTTACAAAGTTCACCAGCTAAAAGTTTACTCTGCTCAATCCCCAATAAACCCGGATAGGTTAGTTTACCCTTTTGCGCGTCTTTTCCAACTCGTTTTCCTGCAGATTCGCATTTTCCTAGAACATCGAGAAGATCGTCGGTAACTTGAAAGGCAAGCCCTATGTTTTGACCGTAATTATCAAGTATCTGCAACAAATCTTCTGGGGGTTTTCGGTTTTGGCTGGCAAATGAGACAATGGCTCCTAATTTTAGACTCGAACGAATCAAGGCTCCTGTTTTTCGATCATGCAAATTCTTTAAGTGCTTTACTGTAGGCTCTTTAGGGTGATCTTCGCCCCGTACACCCGGTTTTCCTTCCCATGCCAAATCTTCTACTTGGCCCCCTACCATTCCGCTGGCCCCTGCCCCTTTTGCTAATTCCAAACAGCATTCAGCACCAGCAAGGGCCGGGTAGCTCTTTGCAAGCACTTCGAAGGCTTTTGTCAGAAGCGCATCGCCTGCAAGAATTGCGAGGGCTTCCCCATAAACTTTATGGCAAGTCGGTCTGCCCCGCCTAAGGTCATCATCATCCATAGCAGGCAGATCATCATGAATCAAAGAATAAGCATGAATAAATTCAACAGCGCAAGCAGCAGGCCAAGGGTTTGTGTTTTCAAAACCAAAGGCGTTTGATGCCAGTAAAACAAGAATAGGCCTTAGTCTTTTGCCTGGGGCTAGTACGCTATAACGCATGGCTTCTAGTAGACGAACGGGCATACCATCTTGCGGTTGAAGGCAAGTACTTAGATGAGTATCAACTTTGGATGCAAGGTTTTTCCAAATACTAAGGAAATTATCCTGATCCATGGATATCTTTTGCAGCACTCTTGTTTCCTTAAATACCAAGGGCAAACACCAAGGTCTTATATTAGCACTAATTTGCAGGATACTTCCACTAGGTATACCGAACCTTTGCGAGCTTCGCCTAAGCAATTGTGAAATAATAGCGATCAGGCAAGCTTTGTCGATCAAGTTAACTGGGAAGATTGTCTTTTTCCACAGAAAACAATCCTTGTTGCTCTTTTCCTTCAGTGGATTCGTGGTTGAATTTTTGCAAAAGGGGTTGCCCTGAAGCATCAACTCCACTTAAAAGCTGGATTTTCTGTTCAGCTTCTTTGAGGCTAAGTTGACAACTTTGAATTAGGCGAATGCCTTTTTCGTAAAGTTTAAGGTGGTCATCAAGATCGATCTGGCTGTTTTCGAGTTCTCTGACAATTTCTTCAAGATCTTTGAGTGAGGTTTCGAATTTTTGGGCTGTATTTTTTTTGATTGCCATGGTGCTTTAACTCTCCAAATGGTGATTAGTTTTCAATGGTTTTAACTTCGCTAATAACAGTTCCATTCTGTAGCCTGGTACAAAGCAAGTCGCCTAGGGCTAAAGATTCTGCAGAAGCAATGACTGTTGCTTTATCAGATTCAAATTGTTTTGCTTTCATGGTTATGCTGTAGCCCCGGGTAAGGATATTAAGCGGGCTAAGTGCTTGCAGCTTTTCAATGAAAAATGCAATTTTCTCTGTTTTTTGGCGCATAAAGGTGCTTGAAGTGCGATTGAACTTTTCGATCGTGTCGTCAAAGCGTTGCGATTTTTGATTCAAATAATCCAATGGTTTTTGCAAACATCTTCGTGTTGAAAGCAATTTTAAATGCTGGTGAAACTTCTGGATTTTTTGATCTATAGATTGATGCATGTATTCTGCTGAAGCTTCTAGATGATCAGCAATTTCGTGTTGGTTAGGTGATATTCTTGTTGCAGCTTCAGTGGGGGTGACTGCCCTTAAATCTGCAATAAGATCTGCGAGTGTAAAATCATCTTCGTGGCCCACTGCACTAACGGTTGGGATTAAGGATTCGAAAAGTGCATCTGCAACAATTTCGGCATTAAAGGCATACAAATCTTCAGAACTACCCCCTCCCCTGCCAACCACCATTACATCTATTTTGAAATCTTCAATCAGGCTGGAGCGATTAAGTAGTTTTATTGCATTGGCTATTTCAGACGGTGCAGCGTCGCCTTGAACTCTTGCAGGAGAAATCCAGATTTCTGCCATCGGCCATCGTTTTCCAAGCACTTCAAGCATGTCGCGTACAGCTGAACCCGTTGCGCTTGTGACTAATCCGATCCTATTCGGAAAAGGAGGGATCGCCCTTTTTCTTTCCTGATTGAAGTACCCTTTGGTTTTCAGTTTTTCTTTAAGTTGCCTTAATAGAAGTTCTTGCTCGCCAACTCCCATAAGTTTTACATCTTCGCCTATGACTTGAAACTCACCACGCGCAGCGTAGAGACTGGGCTTACCCCGAAGAATGATTTTTTTTCCTTCTTGCAGATTACGGCCATGCCTTAGTGCATGTCCTTTGAATATTACAGCCCTTACGCTGCTTTGTTCGTCTTTAAGCGAAAAATAGACATGCCCAGATGCTGGTTTAGAGAGATTTGATATTTCTCCAGCTATCCAAAGGGGTGGGAATTGCCCTTCGAGCAAGTCTTTTGCCAAGGTGTTTAGCTGACTTACGGAAATATAAAAGTTGTCTTCTTTGGGGGCATCAATCGGCATTAGTTTGATCCTGCAATCGGAGAGAATGGCATGCCAAAGGTTTGGGCGACAGCGCTGTTGGTTATTTTGCCCTCGAAAATATTGATACCAGATGCGATGGCACGGCTTTTTTCAGAAGCACCTTCAATCCCCATCTTTGCAAGTTGAAGTACAAAAGGCAGTGTAACATTTGTTAGAGCAAAGGTGCTGGTTCTTCCTACCGCACCGGGCATGTTTGTTACGCAGTAATGAACAATATCGTCAACAATAAATGTTGGTTGGTGGTGTGTAGTAGGCCTCGAAGTTTCCACACACCCACCTTGATCGATTGCAACATCGATAATCACCGCACGGGGCAGCATTATTTTAAGGTCTTCGCGTTTTACCAAATGAGGGGCTTTGGCCCCTGGAATTAAAATCGCACCGATTAAAAGATCCGCAGTCACGAGGCTGTGCCTCAGGCTGTGTCTATCGCTAAATAGGGTGGTTACATTTTTAGGCATAACATCGTCTAGATACCTAAGACGGTCTAGGTTGATGTCTAGCAAAGTGACATTTGCGCCAAGCCCCGCTGCAACTTTGGCCGCGTTTGCGCCAACAACACCCGCTCCTAAAATAACAACATTTGCAGGTGCCACCCCTGGAACCCCGCCCAACAGTATTCCCCTGCCTTCGAAAGGCCTTTCCAAATATTTTGCACCTTCTTGAATGCTCATTCTTCCTGCGACTTCGCTCATTGGGGTTAGCAGTGGTAGGTGCCCGGATGAATCTTTGATGGTTTCATAGGCAACAGCGGTTGCGCCGCTTTTCATTACTGCTTGTGTAAGTTTCTCATCTGCAGCGAAATGGAAGTAAGTGAAAATCACTTGGGATTTTCGCATCAGGGGCCATTCTAGTTCCAACGGTTCTTTGACTTTTACGATAAGGTCTGCCCGTGACCAGATTTCTTCGCGTGTTGCAATTATAGTTGCGCCATGCTTGAGGTAATCCTGATCTGAAATGCCGCTGCCCAATCCTGCGCCTGTTTGAATTAGGATTTGGTGCCCTGCCCTGTAAAGTTCATCCACCCCGACTGGAGTTAGAGCGACCCTGTACTCGTGATTTTTTATTTCTGCGGGGACACCGACAATAAGTTTTTTCTCGGTCATATCGGGTTTCCTGCTTCCACGCTGTTTGCCTAAAAAGCTTGATTAATAAAGAACGAAGAAATTCTATGAGTAATCAGCCTGTAAAGTGTTAGTTTCATCCTATATAAAAACTATCCAAGAGTTATTTTTAACAAATAGGAACGATTCATGCCACCAAGATTGATAAGTGTGATGATCGTTGTGCTATTTTTTGTGGTTAATACATCACTTTTTTATGCTGAAATACTTCCCCGGATTCGTTCTGGGCAACCACCCTCTTTTTATGTTGATTTGGCAGATGAAGCAGGAAACCTTCGCCCAGTTGTTAACTGGAAAGTGGTTGTGCGTGGTGAAGAGTTTTTGAAACTTCGCACGGGCATCAATTTGGTGGATGGCCAAGAAGATGAATTCTGGTTATGGGCAGAATATACCCAGCCTACTAATACTAGTGTCAAACCCTCTAGGGATTTTTTGAACCTAAAGTTGATGCGGAATGAATTTCGCATTCATAGGGATGGCGATATGCTTGGGTTGCAGGCCAAGGTGCAGATCGAGTCGATCCGTGGGGTTGATTTTCCTTTGACACTCGAGATTAGTGGAGATGTATCCAATGGTTTTCTAAGCCCCGAGGTTAAGGTTGATAGCAGCTTGGGTGAACGTAGCTTTAAGCTTGAGGCGATGGAGGTGCCAGTTTCTGGCGCGGTTTTTCAGCCGTTTTTGCCTGTGCATCGCATTCTTGGCCTGTACCCAGGGCGCACATGGAAGCAGCCTTTCTTTGATCCGTTATCGATAGCGTTTTCTGCTGGGCCTACTCAAGGTGGATTCGATCAGGGCACGGGGTCTGTGATTGCAACGGTTCGCAATCAGCCCGTTGATGTGATGTGGGGAGGCAAAAAAATCCCTTGCCTTGTGATTGATTATAATGGCAGTGACCTTGAGTCAACCGTATGGGTTGGTGCGCAAAACGGCATGGTAATCAGGCAGAAAAACAGATTATCTGAATCGATGGAATGGGATTTGATTCGTTTAAACTAATTCGTGGATGTTCAATGACTATTATTGACAATGCGGTTCCTGCAATCGAAATCATTGATGTTTGCAAGCAGTATGGCGACAAGCTTGCGGTCGACCATATGGATTTGGTTGTAAAAAGAGGGGAGCTTTTTGCGTTTCTTGGCCCTAATGGGGCAGGGAAAACCACGACCATCAAGATGTTATGTGGTTTGCTTTTTCCAAGTTCTGGGTCGATTAAAATTTGCGGGTATGATCTTAAAACTCAGGGTGATCAAGCTAGGCGCCTTATCAGTTATGTCCCCGATCTTCCTTTTCTTTACGAAAAACTTACGGGTAGAGAGTTTTTAGAATTCATTGGCGATGTCTACGGTATGCAACGCGATCTGATTGCCCAAAAAATAATTGAGGTTAACAAGTTGTTTGGCCTAGAAGATTTTATTGATGATTTAACCGAGCGATATTCGCATGGAATGAGGCAGCGTATGGTCTTTGCTTCTGCATTGCTTCATGAACCTGAGGTTCTGGTGGTTGATGAACCCACTGTTGGTTTAGATCCTAAAAGTGTCCGGAAGCTTAAAGATGTGCTTAGAAATCAGGCTGATCAGGGCAAGGCTATTTTTCTATCTTCACATTCTCTTGATATTGTTGAAGAGGTTGCAGATCGTATCGGCATTATTTTTCAGGGGAGATTGGTTGCATGTGGTTCTCTTGAATCGCTTAGAGATCAATCCGAAACAGGGGGTTCGCTTGAAGAGGTCTTCTTGAAAATGACTCATGAGAAATTGGAGCAGGATGAAAAGTTTTAATGATCCTCCTAATTTGAACGAGTTATCTAAACGCCCAGAACTAGGGGCTTACCCCGCTTCAGGTTTAGCTTTGTTCAATATGCGAATGCGCACCTTTGCCAATTTGTTTGCTGCTCTTAAGGGCGTGTTGCTTATTAGGCCTCTGGTTTTATTGTTTTGTAGTTTCATCATTTGGGGGTTGGTTTTTGGTACCAGCCTCGCAGGATTCAACTTTCTTAAGGCTCAAAAACTTCCCCTGGGTGGTGGTATTATCGGCCTTTTGTTTGATTTGCTTTTTTTCTCTCTTGGCTCTTTGCTCGTGCTTTCTTCCGGTATGATTTTGTATGGCGGTTTGTTTTCTTCTCCTGAAACTAATTTTTTGCTTACGAAGCCCATCAAGGCTGATCGCATATTTGCTTACCGATTTGTGGAAGCCATTGGTTTTAGCAGTTGGGCTTTTGTGATATTAGGCAGCCCGATTCTTATTGCTTTTGGGGTCGTTGCAGATTCACCAATGCTCTTTTATATCTACCTGCCTTTTTTCTTTTTTGGATATGTGCTGATTCCGGGTTCTATTGGGGCGGTACTATGCCTGTTGATTGCAGGGCTTTTACCAAAAGGTAAAAAGCTGTTCTTCAGTATTTTGGTCGTTGTGTTTGTGTTTCTAGTGCTTTCCGGTATGGGAAGATTTTTTAGCTCAGTAAAAAAAGATGGAATCGACCGTGAGTTTGTTGATGCAACCTTAAGGCAGTTTGAGTTTTCAAGATGGTCGGGCCTTCCTTCCTATTGGATTTCGCGTGGCCTTCGAGCTGCTGGGCGTGGCGATGTTTCCAAAGCCAACTTTAATCTGCTACTAATTTGGTCAAACGGCATGATGCTTTATCTTAGTGGAGCATTACTTTCAAAGGTGCTTTATCGCAGGGCTTTCGACAGGATGATTGCTTTTGGATCAAGCTCTAAGAAATCGAGCAGGGCATTTTTTCTGGATCGATTATTTGAAAAGGCTCTAGGGTTTCTTGGCTCTGCGCGAAGAGCGCTTATCCTTAAGGATTTTCGTGCGTTTCGCAGGGAACCTAGGCAATGGGTGCAGGTCTTAGTTTTTGGATTCCTACTTTTTCTATATTTTGGAAGTGTTCGCAGGTCCTTTCGTGGTGAGGTGACTTGGCCTTATCAAAATGGCGTTAGCATGCTCAATTTGTTTGCGGTTTCGTTGCTTCAATGCACTTATGTTGGAAGATTTGTTTTTCCAATGATTAGTCTTGAAGGCAAAAATTTTTGGATACTTGGCCTAGTTCCTATGCCGCGGGAATCTATTCTCTGGGCTAAGTTTCATTTTGCATTCTGGAGCACCACGCCTATTGCAATTTTATTAGTTATCTTTAGTGATTTTATGCTGAAAATGCCTTTTGGTTACCACCTTGTACATATTTGGACAACCTTGGTTGCAAGCCTCGGGATTTGTGCATTGGGTGTTGGTTTAGGGGCATGCCTTCCCAACTTTAAGGAAACCGATCCATCAAAAATTGCTGCAGGCTTCGGGGGCACTCTCAATCTGGTGATCTCGCTTTTTCTTCTCATCCTCTTAATGGGTTTGCTTTCTGGAATCTGGCATTTGAATCATACCGGGGAAAACTATGTCAATCCTTCGTTTACAGGCATTCTTTTTATTATTGCAGGCATTGCCAGCGGTTCAGTGATTGGATTGATGGCGGCTCTCATCCCCATGGCTTTGGGATCGCAAAATCTCCGCTCCAAGGAGTTTTAGTTTAAGCCATTAGTTTTCGTGCAGTTTTGCAAATGTAATCTGTTGCTTGTGCTACTTCATCCGCAGTTGAATACCGCCCTAAGGTCAGGCGCAAAGCCCCTTCGGATTGGTATCGTGGGGTGAGCATTGCGCATAAAACAGCGGAATACAATACTTTGCCTTCGTGGCATGCAGACCCCGTTGAAGCTGCGATTTCAGGTGTTTGTTCTAATATTTCCCAACCTTTGCAACCAAGGATACTAACATTGAGAGTATTTGGCAGGCGCAGCGTTGGGTGGCCATTGAGCACAATTTTATCGCCTAATTCTTTTTTTAACCCTTGGTAAAGTTGTTCTCTAAGGTTCATTAAGCGGGTGGATTCTTGGGCCATATTTTCTGTTGCAATTACAGCGGCTTCGCCAAGGCCTGCAATGTAATGTACATTTTCGGTGCCTGCTCTTAGTCCGGACTCGTGTCCTGCCCCATGAAGGTAAGGCCCTATTGTTGACCCTTTTCGGATATACAATGCGCCAATTCCTTTTGGTGCATATAGCTTGTGCCCTGCAATGGTAAGAAAATCAACCCCTAGTCGCTTGACATTTAATGGGACTTTTCCAGTGGATTGGGCCGCATCTGAGTGAAAAAAAATGTTTTTGGATCGGGCGATTTCTGAGATTTTCTCGATGGGTTGTAATGTGCCAACTTCGTTGTTTGAATGCATGATGCTAATTAGTTTGGTGTTTTTGCGAATGGCTTTTTTGATTTCATCTGGGTCTACTAAGCCTTGCCGATCTACTCCTACGGTGGTGATTTCAAAACCCAGAGATGCAAGATATGCTGCTGGCTTGTAGGTTGCGGGGTGCTCGATCGCGCTTAGGATCATGTGGCCTTTTCTTGCGAACAGCCTTTTTAAAAAACCTGTCAAATCTGACATCATTGTTGCTAGTATTGCTTGGTTGCTAGCCTCGGTGCCGCCCCCTGTGAATATTATTTCTTCGGGCTCTGCGTTGATGGCTTTTGCAAGCTTTTGCCTGGCATTTTCCACAATAGCTTTGGCTGCTTTCCCATAGGCGTGGGTGCTTGATGGGTTCCCAAAATCGTCCCCGTTAAGGGAATCGCAGATTAGCTTTGAAACCTTTGGGTCGATGGGGGTTGTAGCATTGTAATCAAGGTAGATTGGCTTCATAAGTATTTGTAGGTTGTTTAGTTGTTAACGATTATTGTGGTACTGCCTTAAATATTATCATTATAAACGAAAGAGTTTGGTTATATTTTCTTGAATATCGTTAATTTTGGGTAACATTTAAAGAATAGCGTGGGGAGAGGTTGTTTTTTATCGAGGTGTTTTATGTACAGTGTAATTTTACTTGCTGCCCTTGCAGGCAATTCTGAAACCCCCGCTTGGCATTTAAAAAAAGCTCATGCAGTTAATGCATATGGTGGTTATGTGTATCAGCATGGGGTATATGGTGGTGGCTATGGGGCATCGTATAACTATGGCCCATACTATGAAACAGGATTTGGTTATTCTTATCGGGGAACTGGTAATGGGGTGTATTATGGCCCGTATTTGAAGAACCCAATGTATTCAACCCCTGCTAGCGTTATTCCAAGAAGTAAACCTATAGATCCGGTTGAGGAAGTGTTGCCTGTGCCCAAAGTTGAAGAAAAGAACCAATCTTCAGCTTCAAATAAAGCCAAACTTTTTGTCGAAATCCCTGCGAACGCTAGCTTGTTTATCGATGGTAAACTATTTGCAGTTTCTGATGGGTTTGGTACTTTCGTAACCCCAGAACTTGAATCGGATAAAACTTATTCTTACTTACTGAAAATCGAGACAGATCATAATGGAACTAAAGTTGTTGATACCAAAAAAGTGGTTCTTAAATCAGGCGATCGCATTACCACAAGTTTTATCGATGCTGATAAGCAGGGATCTACAGCTAAACTAAAGTAGTAAATTTAGTTTTTCAAATTGAAGATAGAATCAAGGATGGCTTTTATGCCATCCTTTTTTATTTAGGGTAGCAAAGTGATTACGTAAAGAAATAGCCCGATCATGCCAAGAAATGAAAGCATTCTTACGCCCCAACGATACGCTTCAATGCTTATAATTTTCCAGTCATCATGGCGGGTTGCGCTGTAAACAAGGCTTATTACCAAAATCAAAAATGGTAAATGCCAGTAGTATCCTGCTGCAATAATCGGGGTCATGGCGAGTTCCATCAATCAAATTCCTAAATCTATTTGGCTTTTTGTTTTTCTGGGATAAGTAATACCGGGCCCATGAGGGCATCATAGATGACCATGATGTTTAATACTCCCGCAATGACGGTATAGACCCACCCCAGATCCCACGATCGGTCGCTTCTGTTTTGTAACAAGTTAAGTTCGGTTTCGGGAGGAGTGCGTTGGTATTTACCTAAATAAGGATCAAGAGGCGGATCTGATTCTTCATCATATTCATAGTTTTGGTAAATGGCGGGCCATGCCGATATGCCTATCCAGAACTGCCCTGCGTATTGCATTCGGTAGGCAATACAATTTGGGATTTTAAGATTGAAAGGTAGAGAGATGGAGGGAAGATTTTTTGCCCTCGGGAGGTAAACATTGCTCCATTGGCCGAGCATCATTCCGTAATAAAATAACCCATTGACGCAGAAAAAGAAAAGCAGGCCTTTGCCAATACGGCCTTGAAAAATCTGGCCCAACCCTGGAATAAGATAGCTTAAAATTGCACCGGGTATTCCGTATATGCTGTAGTTCACAGGTGCGATTTTTGATTCGGGCAAATTTTCGTCGGTAAGATTCATTTCGAAGGTAGTTCCTGTCCAGCCAATTCTATTGCTAACTTACAACAGGATACACAAATTTATTTCATAGGCCAACCGAAAGAACTGCTTAAATATAAAGCTGCTGCACAAACAAATAATATGATGCCCAAGAATCCCACCGCATCAAGCAGCACTGTTTTTAATTTAGAACGTTTTTTTCTTTCAGTGGGTTCGCTTTTTGAGCTGTAATTCAAGGGAGTTGAACCCTTGTTGGTGCCGAAATCTTGTTTCGCTTCCAAAGGGAGTGTTTTTTGGATTTCAGTTGGTTTTTCGATCGGTTGTACAATCGATGGTTTTATTTCTTTTTGTTGTTTTTCGAGTTCTTCTTGGCGTAATTTTTCCCATGATTGGGCTAGAGGCGCCCAAGTTAAAGGCGAGGGCTTCCAGCCTGATACAGGCTCGGAAGGTGCCTGAGGTTCGGCTTCCACTTCTTCGATTTTAGGAGATGATTCAGGGGCGCTTTGGGGGTATCTGTTAAGTATTGATTGCGGGGCAGCAGGCTTGTATTCTTCTTTGGGTGATTGGGCGATTACAGGTGCTGTTGCGGGTGGAATGGTGCTGGGTTCAATAGGTTTTGGTGCCCAAGGCGCTTCGCCCGGCGAAAATATTCCCATCGATGAAAAGTCTGGCTCAGCTTTTTGGGGAGCTTCACGAGGTAAGTTGGCCTCAGGAAGGTTGAGCATTTTTTGCACCAATACATCGAGGTCATCGAGTTGTTTTCTGGTAAGGTGCAAATTGCTTGTAGGATTATGAGTGTTGGACACGAAAACCTCGGTTAATATATGAGCTTTAAGAAACGGCCTTAAAAGCACATCAGTTGGCTTAATATTGGCACAGGAAATAGCAACAATGTCGGAACGATTCTACACCAGTTTGGAAATAACCTTGGGAACTATGGAGTTGCGGGGCCCCGAGGCTCACCATCTTGCCGTTGTCTCCAGGATTGCCCCAGGCAGCATGATTGCCCTATTTTCCGGTGATGGCAGAGAGTTTTCGGCAGAGGTTCTCGAAGCCAAAAAAAATCGTGTGCTCTTAGATGTTAAATCGGTTGCTGAAGTTTGCCGCGAACCCAAGGTAAAACTCACCATTTTTGCATCTATCCCGAAGGCACAGCGATGCGATTTTCTTATCGAAAAACTCACCGAGATAGGCGTTTTTCGCTTTATTCCACTTGATTGTGAATATTCGGTAGTCAGGGCTAAGCAGATTAATACCGATAAATTGCGCCGCAGTGTTATCGAGGCTAGTAAACAATGCCTTCGAAATAGGTTCATGGAAATTTCTGAGCCAATCACCTTTGCGGATTCTTTGCAAAATATTGACGAATCAGAATTGAATCTGTTTGCAAATCTTGAGGAGAATCCTTCAGGTAAAATTGTTCGTGGTGCATTAGATAAAGTGAATATCTGGATTGGCCCAGAGGGTGGGTTTTCTCCAGCCGAGGTAAAGTTGGCTTTAGAGAAAGGGCTAAAAATTATCTGCGTCGGGAAAACTATCTTAAGAGTGGAAACCGCTGCAGTAGTTTTGGCAGGGCTTACCATTCATAGTAGTTAGGTTAATAGTTGCCGGCTTTTTCGCAATAATCGACCATGGTGGCAACTTCGGTTCGCAAATCTTTACGGTGTACAATTCGATCAACAAACCCATGTTGCATTAAAAATTCGCTGGTTTGGAAGCCTTCTGGTAGTTCTAGCCGAACGGTGTTCCAAATTGTGCGCTTACCAGCAAATCCAATCAGTGCGCCTGGTTCTGCAATAATAATATCGCCTTGAAATGCAAAACTGGCAGCAACGCCACCCATCGTGGGGTTGGTTAGGACGCTGATATACAGGCAACCTGCTTGGTGATGCCTGCCAAGGGCTGCAGAAACTTTGGCCATCTGCATGAGGGAAAGGATACCTTCCTGCATGCGTGCTCCGCCACCAGAGCCGCTGACGAATATAAGCGGGAGTTTTAAACGGGTTGCTTCTTCAGCTGCCCTGCAAAGCTTTTCGCCTACTACGGATCCCATAGAGCCTGCCATGAATGCGAAGTCGGTAATTCCAACTACGACTGGCCTGCCACGAATAAAGCCTCGGCCTACAGCCGCTGCATCTAGAAGCGAGGTTTTTGCCTGTTCCGATAAAATTCTTTCTTTGTAAGGGATGCGATCCTTAAATCCTAGTGGGTCGCATGGGCGCAGATCTCGGAACCATTCTTCGAAGCTATCTTCGTCTAATAATTGATTGATTCGTTCTTTGGTCGGCATGTAGAAGTGGTAATCGCATTCGGGGCAGATATTGAATTTGTTTTCCGCTTCTTTGCGAAAAATGCTGGCTTTGCAACCTGGGCAGCGAAGCCAAAGGCCTTCTGGAACTCCTCTTTTAGGTCTGCCTGACAATGCGCTTGGCTGGTTTACATCACCCGGATTCATAACTTACTATTCCTGCAACCTTGGTTATTCCTTTTGCGATCACTGATTAAAGTTAATCATAGTCAATTAAGCTCTTTGAGCAAAGATCGTATCGCAATCCGGGAGATCCTAGTGCAACATTAGGGCAAAATCGAATGAAAAGTTGAAATAAAGGTCGCTTTCCTTGTTTTTAAGCTTCTTTTTTCAAATATTATGGGTTAATTACCAAATTGTGCAGATATTGCTCTTCACAGGGCAAACAAATGTCACTAAAGTGATAATGATTATGATATTTGTTTGTTTGGGGCTAGTTTATTTCAATGAAAAGGTTCAATTTTGAATTCTTATTTTCGGGTATAAATGCTGCTTTTTTGGGTGGTTTTGTTGCCTTTTCTCTCTTGTTCTTGGCTATTCAGCCCATCCAGAAACGCGCTGTTTCTGCAACTCTCGAACTGCTTCATGTTTCTTTCGATCCCACTCGTGAAGTTATTCATGAAATTAACGAGGCTTTTGCTTTAGAATGGCAAAAATTTAAAGGCGGGAAGGTTGAGATTTTTCAGTCGCATGGGGGGTCTGGCAGTCAGGCGCGCTCCATTGCGGATGGTTTGCCCGCAGATGTCGCTTCTTTCGCGCTTTTTACCGATATGGAAGCCATTGCAAAGAAAAAACTTCTTCACTCCGGTTGGGAAAAAACCAAAGGCGTTGTTTCTCCTCCTTGGGGCACTGCGATTGTTTTTCTCGTTCGTAAGGGGAATCCCAAAAAGATCATGGATTGGAATGATTTGGTTCGGTCAGGCATGGGCATTATTACCCCTAATCCAAAGATATCGGGCAATGGTAGATTAGTTTTCCTTAGCGCTTGGGGTTATATGTTGGAAAAGGGGCACTCAGAATCTGAGGCTCGCGAATTTCTTAAAAACATCTACAAAAATGTCCCCGTGATGGATGGCTCTGCACGGGCTTCTCAAGTCACCTTTTTCCAAAAGAAAATCGGCGATGTTCAGATTTCCTTTGAAAGCGAAGCGCTTATGGCTGTCAAGGAATCCGAGGGCCAGCTCGAAATTGTATACCCTTCCATGAGTATCAAGGTCGATCCCCCCATTGCTATTGTTGATACGAATGTAGATTCCAAGGGCACCAGAGATCTTGCTGAAATCTATCTTAACTTTTATTACGGTACAGAAGCTCAGCGTATCATTGCGAAAAATGGCTATCGGCCTTCTGACCCTTTGATTGCCAAAGAATTTGAATCCAAGTTTCCGCCTATGAAGCTTTTTGATCTTAATGTGGTTGGAAATTCGTGGGCTGAAGTGCAGTCGGTTTTTTTTGCTGAGGATGGTATATTCGACCAGGTGTTTAAGGCCATCCGCAATGAAGGCAAACGCTAGTATTGCTTGCCGTTTATTTTAGAGAAGAGTTTGGTGGTTTTTATGAAACCCAGCAAAGGTAGTCCACTTCCTGGCCTTAGTTTAAGCCTTGGGTACTCCGTTACTTACCTAAGCTTGCTCGTACTTATTCCGCTTTCAGCTTGTTTCATTACTGCTGCATCTCTCTCCCCTGCCGAGTTTTGGAACATCGTATGGAGCGAAAGAACACGTGCCGCTTATTCCCTTACCTTCACCACTGCTTTTCTTGCTGCACTCATCAATGCCGTGATTGGGTTTCTTGTTGCCTGGGTTCTTGTTCGTTATGAATTCCCCTTTAAGCGATTTGTTGATGCCATGATCGATCTTCCATTGGCGCTTCCCACTGCAGTTGCAGGTTTGGTTTACTCGAGCCTTTATGTAGAAAGTGGTTGGCTAGGTCAGTATCTTGTACCTCTTGGAATCAATGCTGCATATACGAAATTCGCTATTGTCTGGGTTCTTGTTTTTACTGGATTTCCGTTTGTGGTTCGTACCGTGCAACCCGTGTTGGAAGAGATCGAACCCGAAGTCGAAGAAGCTGCATCCATATTGGGGGCCAGTCGCCTTCAGATTTTTCTGCGCATTTTGTTGCCCACAGTTTTTCCTGCAATTCTCTCCGGGTTTGCCCAAGCGTTTGCAAGAGGATTGGGCGAGTACGGCTCGGTTATATTTGTTTCCAGTAATATCCCCTACAAAACAGAACTTGCGCCTGTTCTTATCGTGACCCGCCTCGAGGAAATGGCTTTTCCAGAAGCCACCGCTATTGCTACTATCTTGTTGATTGCCTCGTTTCTTCTCCTTGCTTTCATTAATACCATCGAAGTCTGGAGCAAGCGCCTTGGCAAATAATCCGACTAACATTGTTCCATTGAAAAAGAAAAGGCCCGAAGATCCTCTTTGGCTTCGATACCTTCTTACCATTCTTGCTTTGGGTGTAGTGACCCTCATCATCGGTATACCAGTATTTCACGTTTTTTTCAGAGCGTTTGAAAAAGGACCCATGGTCTATCTCGATAACCTTTTTGGTAATCCCAATACCAGGCATTCCATTCTCCTCACTCTTTCTATTGCACCAAGGGTTGTTTTTCTTAGTGTTATCTTTGGCGTTGCTGCTGCATGGGCCATTGCTCGTTTTCGCTTCCCCGGTAGAACCATTCTTCTCACGCTCATGGATTTGCCACTTGCTGTTTCGCCAGTTGTTGCTGGGCTTGTTTTTGTTCTTATGTTTGGCATGCAGGGGTGGATGGGGGATTGGCTTTCAAAGAATAATATGCAAATTCTATTTGGCACCCCTGCCCTGGTGCTTGCAACCTGCTTTGTCACCCTGCCCTATGTCGTTCGCGAACTTATCCCTGTACTTGAAGCTTATGGCGAAGAAGAAGAACTTGCTGCGGTGAGTTTGGGTGCGAACGGTTGGCAGATGTTCTGGCGCATTACCGTTCCCAACATTCGCCTTGCGCTTGTTTATGGGATCATTCTTTGCAATGCCCGCGCGATGGGAGAGTTTGGCGCTGTCTATGTTGTTTCGGGTAGGATTTCCGGCTTAAACGATACCATGCCATTGCGTGTTGAAAAGTTGTTTCAGGAATACGATATGCCTGCAGCATTTGCACTTGCTTCGGTTCTTACCTTCCTAGCGTTGATCACCCTCGGGGTTAAAACTTATCTTGAAAAGAATATAGTGCATCAGCAATCCGATGCGGGGGAAAAGTCATGAGCATTTCTGTTAAAAATGTGAGTAAAAAATTTGGTGGCTTTAGCGCACTTGATAAAGTCAGCCTTCATATTCCAGATGGTAACCTAGTCGCATTACTTGGCCCTTCAGGTTCTGGTAAAACAACACTCCTTCGTATCATTGCTGGCCTTGAAAACCCTGATGAAGGCTCGGTGCTTTATCGGGATGAAGAAGTTACTTCAAAATCTGCCAAGGATCGCAATGTTGGTTTTGTCTTTCAGCATTACGCCTTATTTAGGCATCTCACAGTTTTTGATAACATCGGATTTGGCCTGAGTGTGCGGGGTGTTGCGAAAGATAAAATATCTTTGCGGGTCAAAGAATTACTCCACCTTATCAGGCTTGAAGGGCTTGAAAACAGGTACCCTTCCCAGCTTTCAGGTGGGCAAAGGCAGCGTGTTGCCCTTGCCCGCGCACTTGCAGCCCAACCTAAAGTCCTTTTGCTGGATGAACCCTTTGGCGCTCTCGATGCCAAGGTTCGTTTAGAATTGCGCGAATGGCTCCGCAGGCTTCATGACGAAATTCATGTCACCAGTGTTTTTGTAACTCATGATCAGGAAGAAGCTTTTGCAGTTGCAGATACTGTTGTTGTTATGCGCAGTGGGAAAATCGAACAAATTGGCACTCCCACCGAGGTATTTGAACACCCAGCCAATGCCTTCGTCATGGATTTTCTCGGGCAGGTTAATGTGTTTGAAGGCATCATTGCAGATGGCTTACCGAAAATAACAGGATATAGTGCTTTAAAGGGGCCTCCCCAAAAAGATTTTTGTTCCAATACTATTTATGTAAGGCCTTACGAGCTTGAGATAGAAATCTCTCCTTCCGCAAGTGATTCTCTCCCTGCCAAGGTGTTTCACATTAATCCTGCAGGCCCAGTAGTCAGGATTCATCTTCAAGATTTGGATTCCGCCGCACGTGTATTTGTTGAGATTAACTTTGCGAAATTCAAAGAGCTTAATGTCGCTGCGGGGCAAGTTGTTTATATTCAACCAAAACGACTCCGAATATTCTCACCTGATTACATGATTTAGCTTTTGGCACATTTGTTTGCTTTTTCTTCCCCCAACTCCCAACCCTTTTACTGTTATTCCAACAATTTTGCTTTTTCTCTTTTTCTTCCTTTTGCTTTTTATTCCCCCAACTCCCAACCCTCTTATCAATGCCTTCAAGCCCATCCATTGCGCTGGGTGGGTCTGACTTTTTAACTCGCATCATTCAAAAAAAAGACCCATGGAACACAGTCCATGGGCTTTTACTTTCTTCCCCTACTCCCAACCCTCTTATAAATGCCTTTAAGCCCATCCACTGCGCTGGGTGGGACTGACTTACCTTGCTATTTGTATTTCTGGATTCCCCGCATTCGCGGAGAATGACGGAAGAAGGGCCGCATCACCGTCGCTGCATATTTACAACCGTCGCTCACGCATCCGGCTCAGAAAAGCCAACCGTCGCTGACGCATCCGACTCTGAAAGATGTGTTCTTCCTTCCGTGTAATTCCGTGTTAATCCGTGGCTAGGCTTCTGCTTCTGCTTTTGTCTTTTCTTACTTCCGCTTCTGCTTGTTCTTCCTTCCGTTTAATTCCGTGGCTGCTTCTTCGTAAAAAAACAAATTGTGCTCTTTATTTAAATAATAACCTCAATTCCATCATTAAAAACCACAAGGGTTGGATTAGGCGAATTAGGGTAAACAGGGGGAAATTTTGGGCCGAGGCTGTTGACACCTTGCATTTATGCTTTAATATTAAAGCTGTCTCAAAAAGTCTTATGACAACTTTGGTTTTTAGCCGATCTCTAGCAACTGCGCTTAAGTTTCTTGATGTTTGGTGATTCTTTATTGGAAGTTTAAGAATGAGTAATTTTCTTCGGAAGGTTTTTAAACGCCTGACTACTTCAAAAAGTAGGCCAAGCTATTTTCTTTGCCCGCCCCAACTCACTTCTCTTGAAACAAGAATCAATCCCACCCCTATCACAGTGAACACTCTGCAAGATACATCTGCTACTGACGCCTTTATTTCTTTGAGAGAAGCAATTGATCTGGCTAACATCAATTCAGGCGCTGATACCATTGTTTTTGCTTCCTCACTATTCACTAATGGGCCAGCCACGATATCTTTGACCGGCGTACTTCCCGCCATTGCAGATGCTACTTCCGCAGGCACCCTCACCATCACCGGGCCTGGGGCAAATACTCTTAATATCAGTGGCAACAATGGTAATTTCAGTGTTTTTTCTGTCGCCAGTTTGGGTGATTTGACTATCTCTGGCGTAACTGTATCCGGCGCAAATAATTCTGGCTTTGGTGGCGCCTTTAATAATTTGGGTTCACTCTTTATTTCCGCCTCAACAATCACTGGCAATTCTGCAACTGGTGGTGGTGGTATTTTTAACCAAGGTACCGCACTCACTATTTTTGATTCTACGATCTCAGGAAATTCCACCTCGGGCTTTGGCGGTGGCATCAATAACTTTAATGGAGGCACCATCTCCGTTTCTAATTCCACCATTTCAAACAATAGTGCAACCAACGGTGGTGGTGGCATCATTAATACTAATTCCAACCTGACTATTTCCAACTCCACTTTGTTTGGTAATACCACTCCGAGCGTTGGTGGCGGCATTCTTAATACTACAGTTAATTCCGGAACCTCCATTCTCAGCATTACCAACTCAACCCTTTCCGGCAACTCTGCTGGCAACAGTAACGGCGGTGGTATAAGAAACTATGCAACCATTAATAATCTTTCCGATACCATTATTGCCAATAGTATCAAGGGTGGGGATTTTGTGGGTAATGCACCAACGGTATCATCAAACAACAACCTAATCACAACTGGTTCCTTAACCGGAGCTACCACGGTAACCGGTGCGCAGATCAACCTTGGCCCCTTGCAAGATAATGGCGGCCCAACCTTCACCATGGCGCTTGGTGCTGGCAGCGTAGCGATTGGTACAACTGCAGGCACCAGCACAGATCAGCGCGGCATCAATCGCACCACCAATGATATCGGTGCTTATTCCTTCGGTATTCAAGTTACCAGCACTGCAGATTCTGGTACAGGATCCTTGCGTACTGCAATTGATCTCGCCAATATTACTGCTGATAATGATCAGATAAGTGTCAACATGACAGGTGCCAATCCCTACACCATCACCCTTGCGACCCCACTGAGCATTAATGCTGCAAACATTCCTATTACTGGCGGCACTGCGGGAACTGTTACCATCACAGGCCTTGGCGCAAGCAACCTCAATATAAGTGGTAACAACGGCAATTTTAGTATCTTTTCGATCGCCAGTTTGGGCAATCTGTTTATTTCAGGCGTGACTGTTTCCGGGGCAAATACTTCTGGCAACGGCGGAGCCTTTAATAACCTTGGCACCCTCACCGTCACCAATTCCGCCATCTTAGGCAATTCAGCAACCAACAATGGCGGCGGCATTCATAACTCTGGCACCCTCACCGTTTCCAATTCCACCATCTCGGGCAATACTGCTGGATCCTTTGGTGGCGGGATCTACAATAATGGCAACCTCACTGTCAGCAATTCCACCCTCTCTGGCAATACTGCAAACAACGGTGGCGGTATCTTTAACCTAGGCGGCCTCATCGTCACCAACTCTACCCTCTCGGGTAATTCTGCTAACCAAGGTGGCGGCATCTTTAATAGCACCGGAGCTACCCTGACTGTTTTCAATTCTACCCTCTCGGGCAATTCTGCAAGCCAAGGTGGCGGCATTTTCAATGAAACTAGCGGCACCCTTACCATTTCTAATTCTACCCTCTCGGGAAATACCGCATCCACTCTTGGTGGTGGCCTTTATAATAATGGCACCGGCACCCTCACTAACTCTACTCTCTCTGGAAATTCCGCATCTTTTGGTGGCGGTATCAAGAATCAGTCGAATACCCTCACCGTGATCAATACCACCATTTCCGGAAACTCCGCAACTAATTCCGGTGGCGGTATTTCTAATTACAGCATCCTCAACATTTCCAACACCATTATCGCCAATAGCACTAGCGGTGGTGATTTTGCAGGCACTGCTCCAAACACTAACACCAACAATCTTGTGGAAGATGGTAAAGTTTCTGGAACTACTTACGCTTGGACGGTCACTGGCGATCCTCTTCTTGGCCCTCTACAAGATAATGGTGGCCCTACCTTTACCATGGCCCTGCTTGCTGGTAGTCCTGCCATTGGTTCAACCGCAGGCACTGGCACGGATCAGCGTGGCATCAATCGCACTACTAATGATATCGGTGCCTATTCCTTTGGTATTGCTGTTAACACCAATTCAGATGCGACTGCCACTGATAGCGTAACCTCTTTAAGAGAAGCCATTACCCAGGCCAATAACACCCCGGGCAATGATGGCATTAGTTTTAATTTAACTGGATCAAACACTATCACGCTGGCTTCCGCCGTACTTCCCACCATTGCCAAAGCATCTTCAGCAGGTAGCGTAATCATCAATGGCCTTGGCGCTTCCGCACTTACCATCAGTGGCAATAGTGGTGATTTTAATTTTTTTAATATTGCTACCGGGGGTAATCTCTTTATCTCTGGCGTAACTGTTTCTGGCGCAGTTTTTACTTCGGGCAATGGTGGTGCTTTTAACAACTTGGGTTCCCTAGCAATCTCCGCATCCACGATCACTGGTAACTCAGCGCTCAACGGCGGTGCGATTATCAATCAGGGGACTTCCCTTATCGTTAAAAATTCCATCATATCGAACAATACAACTGCGGGTTATGGCGGTGGTATAAACAACTACAATGCGGGCACCATCTCCATTTCTAATTCCACCATTTCGGGCAATAGCGCAACCAAGGATGGCGGCGGCATCATCAATACTAATTCGAACCTCACGATCACTGATTCGGTTTTTACTGGCAATTTAAGTACTACAAAGTATGGTGCTGGTATTCTTAACGCAAACGCTAATTCTTTTCTGACGGTTAGCGGTTCAACTTTCTCAAACAATACTGCCACAAAAGGTGGTGCCATTTTTAACAATGGTACTGCAAACATCAACAGTTCTACCATCTCGGGTAACATTAGTGCGGTTAAAGGCGCAGGTATTTACAACGATATCACTGGTGTTTTAACCATTACCGATTCTACAATCTCGAACAACGCTTCCACAGGCAATGGTGGTGGTGTTTTTAATAAGGGCTCCTCGTTAAATATTTCGAAGTCAACCATATCAGGGAATACTTCAGCAGCAAACGGTGGCGGTGTTTCTAACAATAGTGCTGGCCCTGTTACGATTTCCTATTCAATGATTTCATCCAATTCCGCTGCCAGCGGTGCTGGTATTTATAACAATAACAGTAGACTTAACATATCCAATTCCACTATCTCGGGAAACTCGGGCACAGGCTATGGTGGTGGGCTCAACAATTTCAATTGCAATGCCAACACCATAGCCATATCCAGTTCCACTATTTCAAACAATAGTGCAAACCTTGGCGGCGGTGGCATCATAAACACCAACTCCAGTCTCTCTGTTTCAAACTCGACCATTTATGGTAATACCACCTTAGGAAATGGAGGGGGGATATTAAACTTCTCAGGTTCATCGACTCTTAGTGTCACTAATTCCACCCTATCTGGTAATTCTGCATTATCCGGGGGTGGCATACAAAACAATGCCACCA
>CALARU010000245.1 GCA_937888715.1 uncultured Planctomycetaceae bacterium
CAGTGTTCACAAATCAATTTTCCAAAAGAACAATTTTCGCATTTTAAACACTTGCTTCCATTGCAATTTGGACATAATTCAGTACTTCTACCTGCACAATTTGGACACTCTGAATATCTTCTTGATTCTGGAACTACAACATCCGTAGTTTGTTCCTCAATACCTTTTCCAATATCAATTTTGATTCCAAGTGGATTAATGCAAACGGCTTTTTTACCAATTGGTATTTGGTCTGTATTCTTGCAGGGCACTACTTCCTCGAATGAGCGCATGTTTTCATACAAAGTGACACAATCAATAAAAATTTCTTGAAATGGTTCGATGGAAAGTATTTTAAATTTTTGTTTTAATTCCTCCTTCGATGAAATTTTTGCCTTTAAAATTTTTGAAGTTAATGCTGAGTAAAATTTTCTTGCAAACTGGTTATTTAAATTATTTTCAAAATCATTCACCAATTCTGTATTTTTTTGATTTTCAAAGTTTTGATTAAGAATGGTTTTGTAAATCTCTGAACAAAGTTTTTTATATTTGATAAATAGTTCGGGGTTATTATTACCTGTAGAGATGAACATTATCAAATCCCTGCATAATAATTTTGTTATATTGCAGGAGTTCCCAAAGATTTCTGAATCTTGATACCAAATCTTAGTTGACTCGGATATATTACCCTCTTGTATTGCTGGAATGTTTGCATAATCGGGTCTAAGTAAAGCTAATCCTTTTATAAGAAAAAAACCAATTTCCTTGATATAAGCCCATGCAGAAGCCTTTACAGTTCCGCCCGTAGCAATTGCCTGACGAATGGTGAACATGAGGTCGGAATATAAGAGGCAACGCAGTAGGTGTGGTTTTTGAAATTTTTCAAACAAACAATAGGATTGAATTCTATGTTGGGGGAAAAGCTCTTTGTTTAGATTACAATCTGCAATAAATTTTTTATCTAATTCAATGATCGAATCTTTAAAAATATTTAGTAGTGTTGTCATCGAAATTTAAATTCCACAGCAAAAATATATATTTGTACTATTGGCAAAAATAAATTAAAAAAAGATCCGAGAAATTAAACCCGGGGTATATTTAATTAAATACACTATCCATTTACTAGGTCAATGGCATTTGGAACTAACAAATAACCCAAGGTTAGGGCCACCTATTTAGGCCTTAAAATACCTTCTTTTTATTGCGAACTCAATGATAATCGTGCAGGTCCAATTATTACCTATAAGATATGAACTTTGGTATTATTGATGTTTGGTAAAACATGTTTTTTCGGGAGAACCGTGAGATTCAAAATTCTAGCATTAAAATAGGTGTTATATTTAGTTTTACCGAAGTCTGTCATTTGAGTACGAATTTTTGTGTCTGCAGCTATTAGGCTATTCGACATCATCGCTGAGAGCGCAACGGCCCCAACGCAAATTTACCTAGGCGTTAATAATCCAATCATAATCGAATATGTGCAATTTATTTTGACTACGCAAGTCGCAAAACCATATTGCTTTAATTTGCAAATAGCGGCATGACCGATTGGACAATTTATTAACGAATTTTAACCTTCAGCATGAATCCTAGCAATTTGTAAGTAATGGACAATAAAAAATAAATAATTGTAAGAATATCGAATTATTTTTACGCTTTGCTTAATGGAAAAGCAACAAAGCCAACAATTGCAAAAAGTAAAAGTGTTACTTCTCCCATCCCCTCTTCTTCAACTTTTAATTTAGAAATAACAACCGAAGGGATTCGCTTAGGTAATCAAATTGGCGGGGCGAACTTAACCCAGAGTTCTTTAAAGGGCAAAGTCGTTGCTGCAATTCTTCACAGGGCCGGTAAGGATGATGAGTTGGCCCAACTCCTGAAAGTTCAAACCTGGCACAGAGAACTTGCAGACTTTGGACTAGTTACTTTTGTTTCGGGTACGAACTCTTCAACCGAGGCAAACCTTTTAAAAGATTGGAACACTTCCAGCCTTACTTTACCTTTATTTGCCAAGGCTGCCTTTAACTTCAAGGTGTCGGAATCTTTTATCCCTCCTCATGCAATCCTGTTTGACCATGAAGGCAATGCTGTTTACCGTGGCGATGCCACTTCCATTGAAAAAGCTCTTCGCTATCTTGTTGGGCAGGCACTTATAGAAAAACTAAGCAAAGATTCTTACACCAAACTAGTACAACCTTTGGTGGATTCTCTAGGCATGGGAACGCCACCGAGTCAGGTGCTTGTAAAAGCCTTGGCCTTGGTATCCAATCCTTCAAAAGAAGTTGCTGAAGAAGCCAAGCTTCTGGTGGATACTCTTTGCGAAGGTGCAACTGCAACTCTGGAAGATGCAAACAATCTTGTTGAAACTGATCCTCTGCAGGCTTTTTTGCATCTCGAAAGAATCATTCTTAATTACAAAAACACAGCGATTGCTAATAAAGCTAGGGCTATATTGCCCAAGGTGGATAAGAGCAAGAAAGTGATAATAGAAAAGCAGGCCCGCTTTAAACTTGAAACAATTAAAAAATTAGATTCTGTTTTAAATGGGAAGCCGGGCTCGATCAATCCAGAGACTGGTTCTTTTAAAACTGCTAATTCTGCATTATTGACGCAGCTTGGCGAAGCTCTTAGCCAGATTGAAAAAGCTTATCCAGATACACCTGCGACCATGGAAGCCAAACTTTTGGGAAAACGCTGGTTCAACACTAATGCTGATTAATGCAAAAGAAGCAGCT
>CALARU010000246.1 GCA_937888715.1 uncultured Planctomycetaceae bacterium
GCACAAACAAGAAAAACTGAAGCCCACCCGGCTTGCGGGTCATCGGGGTGATAAGATTTGATGAATATGAAAAGCTGAGGAGCGATAGCAGCGCCAAGGTTGCCCCACATGTTGCCCCAGCCAACAACCGAACCCACATACTTCCCGCCCACATCCTGACACCAAGCCCAGAAGGCAGGATTGCCCATGTCGGTCGCTGCTGCAACGATGCACATCATGATGGTAACCCCGAGGGCATCACCAAGAAAAAGACAAACTATGTAGGAAAGGCCAACGATAACGCGGGAAGCAGCCATGGGAATACTTCGGCCCCATCTGGGCCCCGCAAGCCGGAAGATGCGATCGGTCCACCATCCTCCTATAAGCATGCCCGCAATCCCGAAATACAGAGGTAGAGATTGATAGAGCGCCCGTGTATCTGCGGGGGTGCCAAAAACTTTTTCGAGGTAATCTGGGAAAAGAGTGATGATGAAAATCCAACCAAAATTAGAGAGGATCATCACGATGGAGGCAAGCCAAAGAGAAAGGTTGGTAGCAAGTGCAACGAAGTTGGGAAAGCCAGGCTTGGAAGAATCTGGAACATGGTTGGTTCCATTGATCAAATCAATTTCAGCTTGATTTATCAGAGGATGCTGGCTTGGCTCATCGCGATACCAGACCCAGAAAATGATTGCGCCCACCATTCCGATCAAACCGTAAATCATAAAGGGCTTGCGCCATCCATCAGAAGCGCCTGCCGCAAGAAAATTCGTGAGCATTGGTGCGATTGCGCCACCTAGTCTGCCACCGATTGCTACGATTCCACTTGCAGTACCGCGGCCTGATAAAGGTACCCATTTACGAACAATGCCGTTGGCAAGTGGGTAGGCTCCTGCTTCAAACAATCCACATCCTAGCCGTAGCAAAAGAAACAAACCATAACCACTTACCATACCCATCAACCCGGTGCAAAGTGACCAGAAGAAAAGATAGATTCCGAGCGCGATGCGGGGCCCATAGCGATCGCCTATCCACCCTGCGGGTATTTGGCAAAGCGCATATGCCCAGAAGAAAGCGGATAAAAGATTGGCAAACTGGACTTCGTTGAAGTCCAAATCTTTCTTGATGGAAGTGCCAAGGATGCTAAGGCAAACCCTATCGAGGTAAAGCATGATTGCGACCATGGTGGTGCATAAGATCATGCCATTTCGAACGCTTGTGGGTTTATCGTTATTAATGGAAGTGTTCAAGAAAATACCTGCAAGGTAAGAAAGCGGGTAGGAAGGAAAGCCACGCCAATGAGGCCAAGTATAGCAAACCCATGCGTAGAATCACACTAAATCATTTGCCTGCATAGGCGGTTACATCCACTTCATACTTCAAGGCCCCACCTAGGCAATTCACGATAGTGGTGCGGGCAGGGAAGGGTTCCTTGAAGTAATCACGGTAAAGTTTGTTGTATTCGGGAAGATCTGCAGGGTTATCAATATAAGAACGAACCTGAACGACATGGGCGAAAGTAAGGCCAGCAGCGTCTAGGATTTTTCTGGTGTTCTCCAGCGACCTGCGAAATTCACCTTCAAAAGTATCGTTCACAATTTTCCCGGTTTCATCAACGGATGCTTGGCCAGAAACAAAAACGAAATCGCCCGCTTTGATTGCTGGGCTGAAAGGCAGGTGGCTTGTTGGTGTGCCTTTACCCCGAATCACTTCAATGGTCATGTTGTTAATCCTTTACTTGATTTTTAAAACTTGTTCGATCTTCAATGCCACTTGCCTGCCTAGCATATCATATCCCTCGCTTTTAAAATGAACATCCATGGGGTTTTGTACTTTCGAAAGCTGAGGGGTGATGAAGTCAAACAGATCGTTTACATGAACCATGTTTTTTTTCATGATGTCTGCTGCAATGCGATTTTTTTCGATGATGGCTGTCGTTGCTTCAGGGCCATCTTTGGTATCTGGGGGGATGGGCGTGGTGCTAGCCCAGATCAGCTTTGCCCCTGTTGCTTTAAGTTGTTTTACAATGAGTTCTAGCCTGTTTTCGTAATCCTTAGCTGAAGTTTTGCGATCATGAATACCAAAGTTAAAATGAATGACATCCCACTTGCCTTCGCCTAGCCATACTTCCATTTTCTTAATTCCATTGGAGGTAGGGCCACAGTTTTCAGGTGCACGATGAACATTCGCTTTGCGTTCAAGTGCAACTCTTGCAGGCAGGGTGTACCCTCGAGAGACTGAATCACCTATCAAAAGGACACGGGGTAATTTGGGATTATCCTTGACATAATCCCAGGCGGATATTCGGTTGCTCAACTTCTCTGCTTGATAAATAGGAAGATAGAAATTCCCCAGATTTTTCTCAAGCACAGTCTCCCAAACCTGTTGCTCTTGGGACAATGTGTTTTTCCACATTTGAAACTTGTCGTTCTTAGCTTTATCTGCTGCTTTCTTTTTTGCAACTTCTTCTGCAGAGGGGGGTTCAGCTCCCTTTTTTGTGTTCTGGGCAAATGCGGGCAGAACACAAATCATATTCACAAAAATCAGTGTTCTGACAATGCCCATGAAAAGTTTCAATCCATTATTTTTGCAAACATTCATTTAATTGCTCCTTGGTTAGTTCGCCTTCCCAACGGCTTATCACCACCGTTGCAACACCGTTGCCAATTAAGTTGGTGATGGCCCTGCATTCACTCATAAACCTATCAATGCCAATCAATAGCGAAAGTGACTCAATGGGAATTGAGGGTACTGTTGCCAAGGTTGCAGCAAGCGTGATGAATCCTGCACCCGTCACACCACTGGAACCTTTTGAAGATATCATTGCCACTAAAAGAAGGGTTATTTGCTGGCCAAGATCCAGTGGGGTATTGGTTGCTTGGGCTAGAAACACCGCCGCCATGCAAAGGTATATGTTGGTTCCATCAAGATTGAAACTATACCCAGAGGGAATAACGAGGCCCACCGTGGATGGTGAACAACCGAGTTTAATACTTTTTTCCATCATTCCCGGTAGAGCTGTTTCTGAAGAGCTGGTACCCAATACCAAGAGAATTTCTTCCTTGATAAAGGAAAGATAGCGGAAGATTGAAAAACCAGCCCACCAAGAAATACTTCCCAGCACTATAAAAATGAACAATGCGGAAGTGATGTAAAATCCGAGCATGAGTTCAAGTAATTTTCCGAGAGCGCCCAAACCATAGTTGCCAATCGTGAAGCCCATAGCTCCAAAAGCGCCCAAGGGTGCGAACTTTACTACGATGTTCATCAAGTTAAAAAAAACTTTAGAGGTTGTGTCAATCACATCCAAAATAGGCTTTGCTCTTTCGCCCATGAGGGAGATTGCAAATGCCATCATGATTGAAATGAAAAGTATTTGTAGCAAGTCGCCATTGAAGAAAGGTGAAAAAATCGTGGTGGGAATAATGTTCAAAAAGAAATCGACCATGCTATGCCCTTTGGCCTTTTGTGCATAGCCAATGCTAAGGGCGGGATCTAAAGAGGCGGGATCGATGTTAAATCCTTCGCCTGGCCTCAAGATATTGACCACGACCAAACCAATTAAAAGTGCAATGGTTGAAACAATTTCGAAGTATAAAAGAGTCTTGAAACCAACCCTTCCGAGTTTTTTCATGTCGCCCATGGAGGCGATGCCATGCACCACGGTGCAGAAAATAATCGGGGCTATCATCATTTTTACAAGCTTGATAAATGCATCGCCAAGTGGCTTGAGGGATTTGCCAAGCTCAGGGAAAAATGCCCCTATACCTATGCCCAATGCAACCCCGATCAATACTTGAATGTAAAGAATGCGGTACCAGGGTTTGCCTGTAATGGGCATGAATGATCACAGCCGTTTGTCAGAGGAATAAAAAAGCATTTTAATCTGCAAGACCTATTCAAACCAGCAAGAAGTTGCGGGGGTGTGTTGAAGTCAAATCAACGATGAATCATTACTTCTTTGGGGGGCCTTGTTTTGCCTTCAGACTTGCGAAAGATTCTTTCATCTTTTCTTGGGAGGCTTTATTTACTTCCAACTCCTTGGCATTAAATGCGGGTAACAGTTTATCCCAGATAAGGGTTAATTGCGCCTGCATGTTTCCTGTGTGAGCGGTGATTGCGATTACTGCATCTTGTTCTGGAAGAACAATGCAGAACTGCCCGCTGGCACCATCGCCCCGGTAGGCGCCATGCCTGCATTGCCAAAACTGGTAGCCATAACCTTGGCCCCAATCGCTGTTGGGCTTGGGGCCGTTTTCAACTTGCTTGCCCGTGGCTGCTTCCACCCAAGCTTGGGGCACTAACTGCTTGCCATTCCACTTTCCTTTTTGAAGGTAGAGTTGTCCAAACTTGGCGATGTCTTCAGTGGTAATAAAGAGTCCCCAACCGCCAAGGGTAATGCCTTGTGGGCTGGTTCCCCAGGTGGGATTTTTGATTCCCAGCGGTTCAAACAGTCTTGGTTGTAGATACTCAAGTACAGTTTTTCCGGTTAATTTTTGAACAATTGCGGAAAGGGTGTAAGTCGCTTGGGAGTTGTAAACAAATTTGGACCCTGGTTTGTGGGGTACAGGGTGGGCTAGGAAAGTTTTAACCCAGATATCTTGTGGCGCGGGTTTGGGTTCTTTGTCATGCCCTGTAGACATCGTTAACAGATCCTTGACTTTCATAGCTTTCAAATTTTCTGAAGGTTCAGCAGGTGCAAGGTCTGGAAAAAATTTAAGCACGGGATCTTCAACACTTAACTTGCCTTCTGCCACTACAAGGCCCACTGCAGTGGATGTAAAACTTTTGCTGAGTGAATTTAATATGTGCGAAGTTTCAGAAGTTTGGGGATTCCACCAGCATTCCGCAATCACATGCCCATGGCGCACTAGCATGAAGCTGTGCATGGTGTTGATTTCTTTATCTGCAGCCTCGATGAATGCTTGGATGATTGCAGAGGAAACCCCTTGGGATTCGGGGGTGCTGCGGGGTAATGAGTTATCAGATTTGGGTTGAGCCCAAGCGGAAGAATTAATTGCCAAAGTAAGAAGGATTGCCCAAGGAGTGATCGAATAAATGTTCATTAAATTTCTCGTTTGTGTTGTTAAAACAAAACCAAAGTATACATGAAGAAGATTCTTTTTTCTATGTGTTGATGTGAAATCTTTATTTTTGATGCATTTCTTGTCCACCGTCCCAGGATGGATCAGGTGGTTTGATTATGAAGTCTTTGCAACGATCCAGATGGATTTTGGTAAGTTGGTCGTTCGGATGTTGCTCTGCGATTTTTGCGAAAAGTTGCGCCCCAGTTTTCCAATCCTTGTTTAAGTAAGCAGCAAAGGCAACTTTAAAATCGTTGCAAAAATCTACTATTTTGCTGGATGTCTCATTGGTTATACCCAGGAGTTCGTGCACCAAGATTTTCTTTTCTTTTCCTTTGACAGCAACTAAATCTACTGGGCGGGTTACCAACTTATCTCCACAGGCTTTTAGGGTGGATTCAGAAATGATGATCGATGTGGCATAGGTTTTGTTAAGCCCTTCGAGCCTGCTTGCAAGATTAACATTATCACCCATCACGGTGTAGCTTAGATGCTCTTCGGTGCCAATGTTTCCAAGCACCACATTGCCTGTATTAATGCCGATTCTAACATTGAAAATTGGTTTTTTTAAACGGGCCCATTCTTTTTGCAGGAAGGAAAGATTATGAAGGCCTTGGATTGCAGCTTTGCAAGATTTGAAGGCATGGTCTTCACAGTTTTTGGGCGCATTCCAGTAAGCCATCACCGCATCGCCTATGTACTTATCCACCGTGCCTTGATTTGCATTGATTACGGAAGAGAAGCAACCAAGGTATTCATTGAGTTGTAATACCAAATCATTAGGGGAAAGGATTTCGGAGTAATGGGTGAAGTTGGCGATATCCGCAAAAAAGATGGATACTTCTTTTTCTTTGCCACCGGGTTTTGCGACGACTCCAGCATCAAACAAGCTTTTCAGCATTTCCTTAGGAAGATATTTGGTGAAGGATTGAAGCCCGACCTGCATTCGACTCATGGATTTAGAAAGATTTTGAATTTCTTTTACATAAGCTGTATCTATTTTAATTTTGTAATCGAAATCGAGGTTACCTATTTTGGTTGCGCAAAGGGCTAGGTTCTCAAGATTTTTAGCAGCTCTTCCGGCAAAAAATATGGTGACAATTGTACCGATTAGCATGATGAAAAAGGTGATAAGCACGGTCATTTGAAATTGTTCATAGGATTTAGCATATAAAATATTCTCTGGAACATATAGACACAGTACCCACCATGGCATTTGGCCAGGAACTAAAGTTGCGGCGCTTCCCATGTAGCCTGTTCCATGATTATTGAATGTAAAAATTTTGTGACCGGGTAAATCCGGTATTCGGGTGAATTCTTCAGGCAAATTTTGAATCAGGGATGAAATTGCAGAGTCTTTCATTTCTCCCGGCTTACTGATTAGGTTCAAATTTCCTTTTTCATCCCTCGGGAAAGTTTCATCCCGGAGTGAATGTGCGATTAATACAATAGAACCATCTTGGCGCTTTTCTAAAATGAAACCCTTAAGATTTTGGGTATGAACATCATCTAGTAAGGAAGCCAGATAATCACTGATCATGAAATTGCCTACATCCATACCTATTACTGCAGCGAGGGTTCCATTTTTGTCGAAAAGGGATTTAACGCAGTGAATACCAGAGCCATGGTTTTTAACATTGTCGGCATTTTTATAATTAAAGGCTTCAGTCCACATACTTTTAGAGTTGGCTGGTAATGATTTCCCCAAGAGATACCAAGGTTTGTCGCGAAAACTTACTTGCAATTCCGGAATAGTTTCAAAAGGTTTTTCAGGGTAATTTTCAATCAGGTATTTTTTTTTGGTGAATGTTTCGTTTATGGGGTTGGGTATGTATTCTCGCAATGTAATATCTGCATCTGTCGAGCTATTATCAGGTTCTACTTTTGACGGAGAATGGATTGATCCATACTTAAATTGTTTATTTATGGGCGGATCTAAAACGAATGTTCTTCCTGTTTTTTCGTCCGTATAGACGATGACGCCATACCTAGGGTTTTCAATTAATTGGTCTGCAAGTGCATTAAAGAAAACTTTGTTGTTGGTGCCATCGGGGTTGGTGTTTTTATAAATGCGCTCGGTTGTGTTGACAAAATCTTCTATTTCATGAATAACCTTATCCAAATTTTGATTGATATTAAGGGAAAGCTGATAGCCTATCGCACCGGCAAAATCCTTGCGGTTTTCTAGGTTCTGCCTTAAGCAAACTAAAGTGATCGTCAAGCCTGTTGTAAAAATTATTACAAGAAGAATAACAATTAAAGCGTATCTCAAGGGAATAGATATTAAGTTTTTAATCATCACACATGGCCTAATTTAGAAATTAAAATACGCTCAACTATTATCAGATTATTTATCATTAACAATTATATTACAAGTGTTATTCTAAGCTAAATAGGTTCATCGCTTTTTATTCTTTTTTCTTATTAATCATGTACGAATAAACCTTCATGGGGTACTTTGTATTGGCGGGTTAAGCCTACAGTTACTTTTTGGGATGATTATAAAACCATGAATAAATGCGTTAAGTTTATGATTCTGACTGCTTTGGCCCTTGCATTTTTCCTTCAATCTGCAAATGCCCAACCCATGCTAGAAAAGAACACCGTGTTTGCTGCTAACACCGAGGGTGTTCGCTCGTACCGCATACCGGGAATGATTGTAACCCCCAAGGGCACAGTCCTGGCGTACTGTGAAGCAAGAAAAAACAACTCTTCCGACTGGGGAGAAATCGAAGTGCATTTGCGCCGTTCCACCGATGGGGGCAAAACCTGGGAACTCCAAAAAAAAATAGCTCACACTGGTGTTAGGTTCGAAGGAAATCCCACCAAGAAGAAAGATGGCGAAACCGAACAGACTGTCAACAACCCCGTTGCAATCGTCAATCGCCAAACTGGTAATATCCACTTGCTTTATTGCATCAATTACTCCCGATGCTTTTCCATGCGTAGTAACGATGATGGTATTACCTGGAGCAAACCAGTGGATATCACTGCAACTTTTGAGCCTTTCCGCATGAAGTATGATTGGAATGTGATCGCAACAGGCCCAGGGCATGGCATTCAATTGAAGAGTGGAAGATTGGTCGTTCCTATTTGGTTGGCTTATGGAAAACCGGGCGAGCATAAACCCTCTGCCGCTGCCACCATCTATAGTGATGATAATGGCAAAACTTGGAAGGCAGGCGAGATGCCTCTGCCCAACGAGGGTGAGATGGGCAATCCAAACGAAACTATGATTACCGAACTTTCGGATGGTTCCGTAATGCTTGTGAACCGCAATGTATCAAAACCCAATCGTAAGCTCATCACGACAAGTCCCGATGGTGCAACTAATTGGACCAAGCCTTATTTTCATCCGCAGCTCTGGGAACCCATTTGCATGGCAAGTATTGTTTCCCACCCTTCCAACTTAGGTACTTTAATTTATTCTGCTCCGCATACTTTGGGCCTTGATGCTGCCAAGAAAGAGATTCCTGCGGGCAGAGGCAAGCGGGAAAATCTTTCGATTAAGCTGAGTCGTGATGATGGTAAAACATGGCCCCTCAGTAAAACTTTGGAAGCAGGCCCCAGCGCCTATAGCGACCTCGCAGTACTTTCAGATGGCACCATCCTCTGCCTTTATGAAGGGAAGGATGTAATCTCCCTCGCTCGCTTCAACCTTGATTGGTTGAATGAAAAAGCGAATTAAACTAAGTATTCGTTTAAGGATAATACCTCTGTGAAACATAAACTTGCCGTTGCTTTATTATTTGTGTTTTGGGTTGCGAACATTCATGCAGAAGATTCATTGCCTTTGCTCAAGGATGGTAAGGTGCCTCAAAACCTTACTGAACTATGGGCAGGCTACGAACCTAAAAAAGAACCATTAGAAATAGAAATCAAGAAAGAGTGGGAAAGCGATGGCGTAGTCTGTCGCGTGGTACGTTACAAAGTTGGAACCTTCAAAGGCACGCCATCAATCATGTCTGCCTTCTACGCCTTCCCCAAGGGTGGTAAAAATCTTCCTGGCTTGGTTCAAATTCATGGCGGCGGGCAATCAGCTTCGCTCGATAGTGTGTTTGCTTATGCTAAGCGGGGCTACGCAGGGATTTCGATCAATTGGGGTGGAAACAAATTAAACTTCGGTCGTTCGCAAGTTGCCTATGAGGGTTTGCAAACCGATTGGGGCAAGCTAGATGCAACCCATCCACCTCAACGTAATAAGGCCAATCATTTTGCAGGTTCACTTGCTCCGGATGAATATACTTTTGATGCGGTTGAATCGCCTCGGAACAGTAATTGGTTTTTGGTGGTCATAGCTGCAAGGCGCGCCATCACTTTTCTTGAACAGCAACCCGAAGTAGATCCAACTCAGATAGGGGTTTTTGGCCATTCTATGGGAGGTAAACTTACCACCAACCTTGCAGGCATCGACAAGCGGGTAAAGGCTGCAGTGCCTTCATGCGGAGGTTCCGGAGATCTTTTGGAAAGCCAGACAGATTTGCCAGGTGGTAGAAGAGACAAGCGTACCGCATTGGAGCTGGCTTGTGTTTCCGACAATGCCTACATCCCATTGATTACCTGTCCTACATTATGGCTGTCACCCACCAACGACTTTCATGCCCATATTGATAATATGGCTTGGAATTGGCGTAACCTTCCCGATGATCGGGTTCGTTTCAGCATCTCGCCCCACTTCAATCACCGCCATTCTGATGAACACGCCCTTACCGAATACCTGTGGTTCGAAGAGTACTTAAAAGGTGCAACATTCAAGATGCCACAAACACCGAAGATGGCGCTGGAACTCAAGACAACTGATGCTGTTCCTATGATTACCGTCACGCCCGATGAATCGAAACCAGTGCAGCGCGTGGACATTTATTATTCGTCTGATTCCCATGCATTGACTCGTTTCTGGAGTGATGCAAAGGCCGTAAAGGTTGGTAAGCAATGGAAGGCTGCCTGCCCGGTGATGAATCTGCAAGAGCCTATCTTTGCCTTTGCCAATGTTGTTTATGAAACCCCCACGCAATATTCAGCGGTGGCCCAAACTGCGGGCCATAATAACTCAGCCACCTTTGCAATCAGCTCTAGAATGCTTTCGGTAACACCCGCACAATTGCAGATAGCTGGTGTGAAGGCTACTGATAAACCAGACCGGTTGATTGACGATGGAACCCGTGGTTGGCATGATTGGTATTTGCTGAACTGGGCCCATCCTCCCTTGTGGACTGCAACCACCCGCAAGCTTAAAGATCCCAAATGGCGTGGCCCTGATGGCGCAACTCTTCAACTTGAAATCAAGTCTCTAACCGATAACAAGCTTGTGCTTACCTTCAACTGTAATGCATGGGGTGCGATCAATCCGGGTAAGCCCGCATTCGATTATATTGCGGTTAAAGAATTGAAAGGTTCACCAGAATGGCAGCAGATATCTGTCAGCTTGAAAGATGTTGTTTCTACCAATGAAAAAGCAGGGCCACTTACCAACTGGCAATCAGTGACTGAGTTCAGCATTAGCCCCAGTGGAACTACTTTGAAAGATGGTAAGAAGGTAAAGGTTGATGGCAAGGCATGGCAGGGCCCTCGCGAGATTCGCAATCTGCGATGGGTGGGCGGGGAATAATTAGGCCAGAAGTTGATTTGCTATGATTGGGAATTACTGCAGGTAAACCTCTGTGTTTGAGTTTAAACAAATGAAACAATTTAGATGCTGCGATGGATTATCAATGAAATATGTACTTACCTTGTTTGTTGCACTATTTCTGGCCCCACTGGTCATTTTCCAAGCAGCGGAGCCAGTGGCGGATCGTAAAGCTCATTCGGTTACGCTTGGAAAATCCAATGCAATGGAAGTGGAATTTCAAGTTGGCCCAGTGGGTAAGGTTGGATTGATGTTCAAGTTTGCAGAAGGAAAGAGTCAAACCTTGCTTGGAGTAGTGAAGGCCGATCTGTTATCGCGTCAGGTAGAGAAAGCAGGGAAGAAGAGTTTAGAAAAAGAATCCATGCCCGATGGTTATATCGAGTTTCAAGGCTCAGGCCTGAAGTATCGCCTTCATAGCCGACCTTATCTCGCCCGTTATACCGAGGCGCAGGGAGTTGGATTGGCAAAAATATGGCAGACATTGCCGCCAGCATCCAATTGCTGGGTACATCTCGAAGTCCGGTCTGATAGTGCAGGGGCCGAGGTGTGGATGCAGGGGCGCTATTGTGGTCGTATTAATGGCGAGGGCGGGCTTGTCGAAGTTACTTTGCAAATGGAGCCAGGCGGTGCAGTTCGTGGGGCTCGATCGTTCACTCTTGAACCCAGCAAGTTTTTATCTTTGGATGTAAAGCATATTGCCCAACCGGGGGTGATGGATAAGGCAACTATTTCTTTGAAGCCCGGAATCCAGAAGATTAATGATGTGCCCATGGTGGTGGTTGAAGGTGGCAAAAATGCTGATGTAGGCAAGGCAAAAGAAATGCAGGGAACACGCTTCCTTGAGACAGATGAAAATACATCACGCACCGCATTGGATGGAATGCCTGAGTCATTGCATTTCTCGGTTCCTCAGGCGTTTTATAAATGTGCATGGGTCTTGTGCGCAGTGGAACCAGATTTAAACAAAGATCCCTTGCTGACAACCCGCCTTACACGCTTTGCCATTTCAGGCAGAGGTGGGGCGATGGCAGATACCAGCATTACATTACCTCGCAATGGCGAGCAACTTAGCGAAGGCATTAAGCAGGTGGGTAGCGTTACCTATCCTATCGCCGATGGAAAGAACATCACCACGCCCCTGTATCTTGTGCGAGTGGATTTAAAATCAGGCGACATCCTAGATTTAATTGCAGATACTCAGGATTCCTATGCTGCGATGAAGGTTGGTCCTTATCTTGATTTCGAGTTTCTGGGTCGATGTGGTGGCCTTGAAGTACAGCGCGACAAGCGCCGTAAGTCTGTGCCTACCTTGAC
>CALARU010000247.1 GCA_937888715.1 uncultured Planctomycetaceae bacterium
AAGTACGCTAAGAAGCACCAGACAAGTCCGGATTTCTTGTCTTCCTTTGCGCTCTTTGCGTCTTCGCGGTTAGAATGCTTTTATTCTTCTAAGATTCTTTACTGCAAAGACGCTTGGCAACTAACCGGCACGCAGAAATCATTTGGCTTCCTTAATTGCCTTGGCTTGATTGGGGGAAGTTGGCCAAGGATGGGTTTTTCAGGGACGACTATCTACTAAATAGGGTTAGAGTTACTTTTTGAGATCAAAAACAATGGGTGGGTTAGCCCCTTCTTTGATTTCCGCAGTGAGTTTACTTGTAGAGGTTTTGAAGTACTTTTCAGGCAAGGGAGACTTTTTCACATCGTTTGGTTTTCTTGGATTTTTTCCAACAAGGGGAATTTCATCCGCAGACATAAGCATCGCTTCCGGAGAAATTGCAACCTTGTAGGAACCAACTACTAGGCCTGCACCTTGATGGGATGCCAATTTAAAAGAGCCATCTGATTTGATTTGCCCGGTGAGTGCCACCCCTTTAGTCTGGTTTTCAAAATAAATGGTGCCCTCGGAAAGAGGAACACCGTTAACAGAAACTGTTCCGGTGACAGATCCACGGGGTTCTTCTGAAGCGCAACCAGAAACGGTGAGTAATAAAAATACTGCAAAGAAGCGAAACATGAAGAACTCCAGCCGAGCATTAGTAATCCGTGCTAATTTTACCATCATCAATATTCGATAAATTATAAAGAGTCTGAAGGGAGAGACCATCAGAAAGAAAGCGAACGCCACCGTCCATAAAAACGGCATTAATTCCACCAGTATGTACGGATTGCAAGGGGCGATTTTGGCCATAATAAACTTCGCTCACCCCTTTGTTTTCCCAAGTCTTATCATTAATTTTATACCTGACAGAGGTAAGGTTCCAATGCCGATTTTCCGCAGCAGGCCCTGGCCCCATGGCAAAACTATGGCCAAAATCACTTCTGCAATCAATTTTAGCCTTGTTGACATCCACGCAAAAGTCGGACTGTTCCGCAACGCCAATGGTTGAAGAAGTGCCATCTTTTATGTCTGTCAATTTTTTGTTTACATGAGAAAGAAGAACCCCGCCTCGGGAAATTTTGCCCTTGCCACTGTGGGCATATGTTTCGCCATCGCGATCAATCATGGAAGAGTGATCAATCGCCCCAGAAATGCCAGTGTAGGTAGCCGACATTACACCTTGGCCAGGCGTTGAACCCACCAATACAAACTTAGGTAAGGGGGATGATGGGCAAAGCAAGGTTTGAATAACCTTGTCACTTAAAGCCGCACCATTTGCGACATTGGTACCGTTATAAACTAACCCGGTATTTCTATTGGTAGCGCCTATCAAATCCAACTTATTGTAAAGGCCTTCCTGTTCAAGAAAAGGCAGCAGTAAAATCCACATGGAATGGCCATGCCCACCAGCGGGAGACTGGGTGCCACCTTTGGGAAGAGCGCCACCGGTTTCATGATAATTGTGAAGGGCCAAACCAATTTGCTTCAAGTTATTCTGACATTTCATGCGAGCAGCAGCTTCGCGGACTTTTTGCACCGCAGGCAAAAGCAACCCTATAAGAATAGCTATGATTGCTATGACAACCAAGAGTTCGATAAGTGTAAAGCCAATACGGCTAGAATTTTTGGAGGGATTCATAAAGACTCTCTTTAGAATTATTAATACTACTAAAGATCGTTAATTAAGTGATGAATGTCAACAAATATACCTTGAAACTACCAATTTAATTAACGAATCAAATCAGATATTCAGAACCGCAAAGTAAACCAATGCCCCGATTAAGAAAAGGATGCCAGCAAATTGGCAAAGAAAGCCCCTGCAACATTTTCTAATCATCATAAAGAAAACAATCGACAGGCCTGCACTTCGCAACGCCTTTCCAAATAAAAGCCAGAATTCTTTTCGGTTCTGAATGCAAGCATTATTAAAAAGTGAATTACTTATGCGGGAGTGCAATTAGGCAGCATAAATTAAGGGTTAATCCAATGAACCTAGACAAAAGAGCGAAACTTAACTTTAGCGTTTTAGTTCAATCAATTGCGATGATTTTCTTAATTACAGCAGAGATTTCTGCAGATTCAAACACTCCAAAAAAGCCAACCCCAAGACAACCTAACCCAAAAACTTCAGCAGTTGCACCTACTAAAAATCGCCCCCCGATTTCAGAAGGATCTAAACCCCGTAACCCAAACCCTTCTAAGGATAAGCCCAATAATCCACCGGTCTCTATTCCAGAAGTCGTTAAGCCAACACCCATGCCTCTTCGTAAAAAGCCCAATAATCCACCGATTTCTATTCCTGAAGTGGCTAAGCCAACACCCATACCTCTTCCTAAAAAGCCCAATAATCC
>CALARU010000248.1 GCA_937888715.1 uncultured Planctomycetaceae bacterium
CTTCTTTTATTCTTTTTGCAGCATCGGGATTACTTTTTTCAATTTTAGCAAGTAACTCTCGCAATTTTCTATCATAAGCCCCTTCACTGCCTTGCAATAAATCGCCACCTTTAACAAACCAAGCCAAACCCGCGAACAATATTAAGAAAAACAAAAAGGAACGGTAAAAAAAACCTATCATAGTATTTGATCCTCTTCGTTTTGCCATTACCTTCTCCAAACCGTATTCTTAATTTTTGAGTTATTCAATACTCATCAATTCAACTGAATCAAAAACAAACCTACTTTATATCTATCGTTGCCAAACGACAAACTATGCCAATAATATTTTAAATGTTTAATAAGACTTAAGCTACAACATTTTTTCTTGTCTTTTGTATAATATCCCTAATGAACGAATTTGAGCACTCAACCCGAATCAACGCTCTATTGGCTAAGCTTAAAGCCAAGGAACCCAAAGCCCGCGAAGAGTTAATCGCACACTCTTTAGTGCGTCTTCAGCGCCTATCCCGCAAAATGTTTCGAAAGCATCCCAACCTCTGTACCCTCGAAGAAACCGATGACATTACTCAAAAACTAGTCATCAGACTTCACAAAATGCTTGATGGCTTGGTCCCTGAAAATACCTCCTCCTATTTCAAACTCGCATCGCAAAACCTTCGCTGGGTGCTTCAAGACCTTGCCCGATCCAGCATTGCAAGGAACCAAATTAAAAACTCAGGCGATATGAGCACCTCCGTCAAAAGAAATGAATTGCTCAATACTAAAGACCGAGATGGTGGGCCTTCAAGCTATGCAGAGTGGACAGAGTTTTATGAAAAAATTGAACTGCTCCCAGAAGAAAACAACCAGCTTTTTGATCTTCTCTGGTTCCAAGGTTTAAGCCAGGATGAGGCTGCTAAATTTCTGGATATTCCTCTGCGAACCCTCGCAAGGAGATGGATGACCACAAGAATCTTGATCCGAACTTTGATAAACAATCAAACGCCGGAACATGGGGATAATTAAACATGGATTTCGCCCAATCCAAAATGAATCATGAACTAGAAGAGGCTTTATTCAGTTGGGAAGAACAACGCCTATTTGAAAAAGAAATTCCTTTAGAATCGCTTTTACTATCTTACCCCGCATTAAATACAGAGTTGCCAAGAGCTATTGAAGAACTTCAAGAAATGGATTGGTTGCTCTATCCAGATTCTGAACCCATAGGCGACGGTTTCTCAGATAATGAAACCGTTGTTCCCAGTACGATTACCAAAGGTGAGTCACCCATACCTGGGTATCAACTGATTAAAAAAATAGGGAAGGGTAGCTTTGGTGAAGTATGGGAAGCTCGGGGGCCAGGTGATATTTCCCTCGCAATGAAAATCATTCCGATGAGCAATGGGTTAGACCTTATTGAAATTCGTTCTTTGAAGCTTTTTAAATCGATTAGGCATCCACATTTATTATCTATTTTTGGGTTCTGGATCATTAAGGAACACCTTTGGATTGCAATGGAACTTGCGGAAATGAATTTCCTTGAGT